>JBBSCX010000230.1:0-6083 GCA_038249905.1 Burkholderiales bacterium | reverse complement strand
GGTCTTCGGGCTGGATGGCGGTACGCGAAGCCAGCCGGTGGCCTGGGGGCATCGCGATGCAGGCGGTGTAGCTGGCGAAGGGCTGGTGCACCACGCCCGAGGTGTTGACCTCGTCGGCGGCGATGCCCACGTCGAACTGGCCGGACGCGACCAAGTCGCGCACGACAACCGACGACTGGATCTGGAACGACAGGCGCACTTCGGGCTGGCGCTGGTGGAAGCGCTGCAGCGCGGCGGGCAGAAGCTTGGCACCCAGGGAGGACAGGCAGGCGACTCGCAACTGGCCCGAGCCGTAGTCGCGGATGCGCGCTGCGGCGTTCTTCAACCGCTCCAGTTCGCCGAAAGCATCGGCCACGTCCTGATAGAAGGCGCGCCCCTCGGGGGTGGGCAGCATGCGGCCGAGCACGCGATCGAACAGCAGGATGCCGGTGCTGCGCTCCAGCTCGATGACGGAGCGGCTGATGGCGGGCTGGGTCACGCCCAGCAGCTCCGCCGCCCGCGAGGCCGTCCCGCTGACCATCAGCGCACGGAAGGCCTCTAGCTGGCGAAAGTTCATGGTGTTGACTTTCATGCTCGACGCGGAACCGGCGAGGCTGGCCAAAATGGGAGCAGGGCGGCTCACGGCACCGGCACCAGCCTCACAGCACCATCAGATCGCGCGGCAGTGTCGAGATGAACTCGAACCCGTCTTCCGTCACGCGGACCACGTCCTCCACCATCATGCCGCCCCAGCCACGCTCGTAGAAAGGCGTCTCCAGCGACAGCACCATCCCGGCCCCAAGCGCCACCTTCGAGTGCTTCATGATGCGGGGATTTTCGTTGCACTCCACGCCCACCCCGTGGCCGCAGTGGTTGCGCATGAAGGTGGGCAGCCCGGCCTCGCGGGTCGTGCGCAGAGCCACCTCGAACACGTCGCCCGCCAGTGCGCCGGGTCGGATGGCTTCTATCTCGGCCTTCTGTCCCGCGGCAATGGCAGCATAGCGCTGCGCCTGCAGGCGCGTGGGCTCGCCGACCACGGCGCTGCGCGCCATGTCGGCCCAGTAGCCTTCGAACGTGCTAAGGTGAAGACGGCGCGATCAGCCACATGCCGGGCGCACGACTCGACGGACAGTTGACTTCAACGAGACCATGACATCGGACGCCGGAGGACCCGCATGAACGACGAACGATTCGCCTCCCTGGCCCCTGTCGCTCCCGGCACGGCCGTTGCCCACGGGACAATGCGGGCACGGCCGATTGGATCCTCCGACGCCTCCGCTCGGCCACGCGTGGCCGGTCGCGTCTCGAGCGTCTTTGATCTGGCGACCGCATCGGATGTGCCGGTACTGCTTGCCGCGGCGCAGCCTCTGCACGCAGACGCAGCGCCCGCTCACGTCACCCCGCCCGATGTCGCACCACGCCTGCCGCGTGAGCGGCTGCAGCGCCTGCTCGACCGCTGGTGCCGGCAGCCGCTGGCCTGCGCGATGTGGCTCGGCGCGACCTCGGGCAGCGGCAAGACGACGCTCGCCGCGGCCTGGGCCGCCCGTTGGCCGGCGGTGCTGTGGTGGCGGCTCGACATCGGCGATGCGGACCCCGCGGCGCTGACGGCGCACCTGGCCGAAGCGCTGACCCATGCGCGCGGCGTGCCTGCCGGCTCGGTGCTGCCGTCGCCGACTCGCGAGCAGCTCGTGCAGCCGGCACGCTGGTTGCGTGGCCAGGTGCGGGCGCTGTTCGCCGCACTGCCGGCGCAGACGCTGCTGGTCATCGACGACCTGCAGGCGCTGCGCGAACCCGGCCTACGGCAGACGCTGCTGGAGGCGCTGCTCGAGGAGGCCGGCGCGGGGCATCGGCTGCTGTTCTTGTCGCACGACCCGCTGCCCGACACGCTCGCCCGCCACGCGGCAGCCGGCCGCATCGAGGCGCTCGATGCGCGTTCGCTGGCTTTCGATGCCGAGGACACCGCCGCCTGGATGACGCGCCATGGGGCAGCCGGCCCCGACGACAATCGGAGCGCAGCAGCCGCCGCGCAGGCCTCCGAGCTGCATGCGCGCAGCGCTGGTTGGCCGGCGGCCGTGGCGCTACTGATGCAGCCGCAAGGCGAGCACCGGGTGCAGGCCTTGCTCGGCCAGTCCCTTTGGCCGACGCTGGACGCCGCGACCCGGACCCTGCTGGAAGCCGGCGCCTGGTTGCCCAGCCTGAGCGCCCGCGATATCGACACCAACGCCGATGCCGAACGACTCGACGAGCTGGCCGCGCGCTCGCTGCTGGTCGATCGACTGCCCGGGACGTCGCCGCGTTGGGCGCTGCATTCTTTGCTGCGCAAGTTCCTGCAAGGTCGTCAGCGTCGTGCGCTCGCGCGCGACGTCTTGATGCAGCGCCTGGACGAGGCGGCGCAGCGAACCGAAGCCGGCGGCGACATCGATGCCGCACTGGCCCTGCGCGAACAGACCGCTGGCCTCGACGCAGTCCGGTGGCGTGAGGTCGACGCCCTGTTGTGCCGCCATGCTGCCGCCTGGCTCGCCGCCTGCCGGCACGCCGGCCTGCGCGAAGCGGCGGCGCGTGTGCCCGAGGCGCAGCGCAGTGGCGAGCTGCTGTGGCGCCAGGCCCAGGCCGAGTCGCTGCGCAGCCCGGGTGCCGGCCGCAAGCTGGCCGACCAGGCGCTGCAACGGTTGCCGGCGCATGCGACGGACATCCGGGTGCAGTGCCACACGCTGGCCATCGCGAGCCACTTTCAATCGTTCGACGACACGCGCCCGCTGGCCGCGCGCGTGGCCGCGCTGCAGGGCCTTGGCGTCGGTGCCGATCAGCACGACGGCAATGCCGATCAGCGCGCCGCCGTTGCGGTGGCGGTGTGGAGCGCGCTGTTCCTGCGCCAGCCCACGCACCCCGCCTGCCCGGCGTGGCTGGAGCGCGTGCGTGCGCTGATGCACGAAGCGGTCGACCCGAACCTGAAGCTGCGTGCGGCGATGCTGCTCGCCAAGCAGGCCTGGTATCACGGCACGCACATCGAGATGGCGCAGTTGCCGCTGCTCGCGCAAGCCGAGCTGACGCGCTCTGGCGTCGCGCCCTACGGCCGGCTGCTGTGGGGCCTCATGCGCCAGTACGCAGCCTGGGCCGCGGCCGACTGGGACGCCGGTCGCGAGGCCACTTGCGCCGCATTGGCCGACGCGTGCGGCAGCGGCATCCACCTGCTCGACCAGCACCTGCGCCTGCACGGCGCCTGTTTCGAGGCGCTGCTCGGCGATGACGACGCGGCCGACCGCTTGCTGGCCGAAGTGGCCGAGCGTGCCGACGCCGCGCGCCACATGGAGGCCTGGCACCACTTCACCGTCCGCGGCTGGATCGCACTGCGCCGCGGCGACGCAGCTGCCGCCGAGGCAGAGGCCCGCACGGCCATCGAAGCCGCGCAGGCGATGGGGCCGGCGCCGCACGCGATGGCGCTGGCGCTGCGCTGTCATGCCCTGCAGGCGCTGGGCGAAGCGCCGACGCTTCACACGGCTCGACAGGAGCTGCGTGGGCTGGCCGAAGCCACCGACAACCGGCTGGCAGCCTGGCACGGCTGGCTGCTCGACGCCCGCACGGCACACGATGCCGGTGACAGTGCCGGGGCCGTGCAGCGCGTCGCACGCGCGCTGACCATCGCGCGGTGCAACGGCCTGTGGGCACCGATCGGCCACGAGCCGCGCGGCCTGGCGGTGCTGCTCGGCCTGGCGCTGGAGCACGGCATCGAGCCCGAGACCGCCGTGCGCATCGTGCGCGCGGTGCGCCTGGCGCCGCCACCCGACGCCGGTGCGGCCTGGCCCTGGCCACTGCGCGTGTTCACGCTGGGCCGCTTCGACATCGAAGTCGAAGGCTGCCCGCTGGTGATGGGCGGCAAGCAGCAGAAGCGCCCGCTCGAATTGTTGCAGGCGCTGATCGCGCTCGGCGGCACGGCATCGGCCTCGCGTCTGGCCGATCTGCTGTGGCCCGAAGCTGAAGGCGACCGCGCGCTGGACAACTTCGAAGCCGCGCTGCGCCGGCTACGCCATTTGCTCGGCGACGGCGACGTGCTGGCGTTGAGCGGCGGCGTGCTGCGGCTGAACCGCGCGCGGGTGTGGGTGGACCTGTGGGCAGCGGGCCCGCCGTCGCGCGCTCCTTTCTTGCCTGACCAGGACGCCCGCTGGGCGCATGACGCACGCGAGCGCCGCGCCGCGCACGCGCTGACCAGCTCCGCCTGAGCGGGTAGTCGGTACGCGGCCGACCGTACGCGGCCGCGATAGTCGATCCCATCCGTCGGTCATCCGTTAGCGGCGCCACTGCACGATGCCCTTGAGCGCCGGGCATTCCGGACCAAGCGCCGTCTAGGTGGGGAGTCGAAACATGGGTTCCGATCGATACCGCCGTGTTCGCGAGGGCCTGGCAATCGGCAGCGCCGCGACGCGGATTCAGCCGGCGCTGCGATGACCGCCACGCGCCATCCTGGCCGACGTGCAGCGAAGGCGGCTGAACGGCAGCGATGAATCCATACGAGTCGATCGGCTATGTCGCGTCGATGCTGGTGCTGGCAGCGTTCTGCGTGCGTGGCATGCTGGCGCTGCGCGTCCTGGCCATCGCCAGCAACGCGGCCTTCATTGCCTATGCGGTGCTCGCGGGCCTGCAGCCGGTGTTGCTGCTGCATGTCTTGCTTTTGCCGCTGAACGCGTGGCGGCTGTTCGAGGTCGTGCTGGCGAGCACTTCGGCGGAGCGCAATCCGGCGTCGATCGCAACGCCTGTTGCGCCGCCGCGGCCCTCTTACCGAGCCCGACCGCCGGCGCGACGCACCGGTTACGCAAAGCACGGCGTCCGACGAGGGCGCGCACCGCATCCGGTTCTCCTCGATTCCGCGGACGAAGCCGCCGCCGACTCCCTGCGCTCGCGCCCGCCCATACGTCGGTGATCCGTCGGTCGGTGCCGCCGAACATGCCGGCATGGAGTCTCCGATCGGCAGCACATGCGCATCCTGAATATCGGCAGCCGGCCGGGCGCCGGCCAACGCGGCGTCGCGATGACGAGATGGGCGCGTCTGCTCGGTGCATGGTTGGCGCTGAGCTTGAGCGCTGCGCTGTGCGGCTGCGACGCCCTGACATCCGCCACGCTCGATCAGGAAGTGCTGGTGGTCGTCGGCAGCCTCAGCGCGCAGCCCGCGGAGCTGAGCTACATGCGCGATGTCACAGATTCAAGCGCGGAGAGGTCGGTGCTGGTTTCGGTGCCGTACCGACTGAAGTTCGACCAAGGCATACCCACCTCTGGAGATCAATGCTTTGCCGATCTCTGGCTGAGCCTCGGCGACCTTCCGCAGGGGGTGGAGGTGGCAGAGATCGCTCCATCCACCGTGTGTTTGCGCGGCCCCGAACCGGACGGGGCGACTCAGATCTTCGAGGTCACCTTGAAGGTGACCAGCTCGGTCGCCCTGGGCAACATATCCGCGGGCCGTCATCTGGCAACGCTGCGGGCCACCTTGTGCCTGAACGCGGACGACCAAGATCCGAGCTCGATCCCGTCGGACAAATGCTCCGAAAGCACCGAGCCGCTGCTCATCATCATCGAAGGCGCCGCAGCGCCAGCGGCCCTGCGCGACTTGGCGGCCGAACCGCATTACTCCAGCGTGCGCCTGAGCTGGGCTGCGGATACAGCGCCCGACAGCTACCTGATCGAGCGATCGCGCACCGGCGCAGCCTTCACCACGGTGGCCACGCTTCCCGCTCCGGCCACCGGCTACACCGACACCGGGCTCGACCCGGCCACCGCGTACACCTACCGCGTGACACCGCAGAACGCTGCCGGCAGCGGCCCGGCAGGGCTCGTGGATACCCTCACGCTGGCAACCAGCAACGGCACGCTGGCAGTGCAATCCACCGGCACCGGCAGCGGCACGGTGAGCAGCGCGCCGGCCGGCATCGTCTGCCCCGGCACCTGCGGCCTCACGGCACCGCTCGGCAGCATCATCACGCTTACCGCCACCCCGGCGGTGGGCAGCCGTTTCGACGGCTGGGAAGGCCCCGCCGACTGTGCCGACGGCAGCATCACCATGGTGCTGGAGATCGCCTGCACGGCACGCTTCGTGGCGGCGCCGGCGGCATCGGGCT
>JBBSCX010000229.1:0-6085 GCA_038249905.1 Burkholderiales bacterium | reverse complement strand
GGCCGCGCTGGGGCTGGACGAGACAGCGGCGCGGCGGCTGCAGCCGCTGCAGGGCCTGGTGGTGCCGCCGGCCGTCTTTCGCGCGTACGAGGGCGCGCTGCTGCGCATGGGCCGCCACGCCGAGGTCGAGTCGGCCGCACTCGCCACGATGAACCAGCCGCAACAACTGCCGCCCTGGTGGATGGCGGCGCGTGCCGCTTCGCTGGCCTTGCGCGGCCAACTGCCCGCCGCGCTTGAAACGCTGGCCAAACGCAGCAGCCTGCCCAATCCGTTGAGCGAGGCTGAGCAGGCCGACCACCGGCTGGCCGTCGCCTGGGCCCTGGCCCAGGCCGGCGATGCAGCCCAGCGCAGCGTGGCGCAGCAGGACATCGCCCAGGTCGTCGCCCTGGCCCAGGCCGGCCGGCTGGGAAGCAACCCCGCCGCCTTGGCCCTGCACGCAATGGCGCACGCGCTGGCCGGCGACAGCGAAGGCGCGCTGCAGCGGCTGGAACAGGCAGGGGCCGGCGGTTTCAACGATTACCGCTGGCTGCAGCACGACCCGCGCTGGGCCGCGCTGCGCACCCAGCCGCGCTTCCAGGCCGTGCTGGCGGCCGCGCAGGCGTCCATGGCGATGCAGCGCGACGAGGTGCGCCGCCGGATCGCCAGCGGCGACCGTGACTACGCGGCGTTGGCGCCTGGGGCCCCGGTCAAACCCTGAGTCCGGGGCGCTGCACAGGGCTCGATCAGCGTTTGATCAGCGCTTGATCAGCGCTTCTTCAGGTCGTGCGGCGCGCGTCAGCGGAAGCTTCGAAACCGTCATCCACGGCATTTCGGAGATCCCCATGCCCCTGAGCCCAAGCGCCTTGCCGACCCTGGCCCAGGTCGGCCTACTGATGTCGATCCTCGCCACTACCGCCTGTGGCGGCGGTGGTGGCGGGGCCGCGCCAGCGGCGGCGGCACCGGCTCCGGTTGCCGCACCGGCACCGGCACCGGCACCGGCACCTGCGCCTGCACCCGCACCGGCACCGGCACCGGCACCACCACCCCCCACCAGCGCGATCGACACCGAACTGCGCGGTCTCATCAATGCCAACAACCTCACGGGCGACCCGCGCACCGGACGCGTGCTGCCGTCCATCGACGCGCCCCTGCCGCAGCTGGGCCGGCTGCTGTTCTTCAGCAAGGCCCTGTCGGGCAACCGCGACACCGCCTGCGCTTCGTGCCACCACCCGGCGCTGGGCGGCGCCGACGGCCTGTCGCTGTCGGTGGGCACGGGTGCCGCGCTGCCCGATGTCATGGGCCCCGGTCGGCGCCGCGCCGATGGGCAGATTTTCGTCGGCCGCAATTCCAACAGCTTCTTCAACAACGGACTGTTCGACCAAGTGCTTTTCTGGGACGGCCGCATCGAGAGCCTGGGCAAGGAGCCGAACGCCGGTGGCAGCGCCAGTGGCATCCGCACGCCGGCCAGCGCCTTCGGCAGTGCCGACGCGGCAGCCGGGCCCAACCTGCTGGCGGCGCAGGCGCGCTTCCCGATCACGGTCGTGGAGGAGATGCGCGGCAACGGCTTGCCGGGCCTGAGTCCGCCCCAGGTGCGCGAGCATGTGGCGGCGCGGCTGGGCAATTTCGGCAGCGGCGCCGGCGCGCTGGCGCCCAGCGACTGGCTGGCACGCTTTCGCACCGGCCTCGGGCAACCCGCAGGCAGCGCCGAGCAACTCATCACCTTCGACAACATCATGCGTGCCCTCGCCGAGTACCAGCGCTCGGCCACCTTCGTGGACACGCCGTGGCGCCGTTACGTGCAGGGCGACCTGAGCGCCATCAGCGAGACCGCCAAGACCGGCGCGCTCCTGTTCTACAAGGGCGTGGCACAAGGCGGCCAGGCTTGCGTGCAATGTCACAAGGGCGACTTCTTCACCGATGAGAAATTTCATGCGCTGGGAATCCCGCAGGTGGGCCCCGGCATGGGCGATGGCACGCGCGACGACTTCGGTCGCGAGCGGCAAAGCGGCAACGCCGCGCAGCGCGGAGCCTTTCGCACGCCCACGCTGCTGAATGTCGAGTTGACCGCGCCGTATGGCCACGCCGGCAGCTACGGCACGCTCAACCAGGTGGTGGACCATTACGCGGTGCCGCAGGACACGGTGAACGCGTTCCTGAGCGGCCGGCAGTGGTGTGCCTTGCCTCAGTTCGCCGATCTCGGCGGCTGCGGCAGCGACGCGGCGACGGTGGACAGCAACACCCGCGCGGCACTCGCCCGCATGGAGGCCAATCGCCGGGCCGACCCGGCGGGCGGCATGCCGCTCGTCAACCTGGCACTGGGTTCACCCGCGGACACGCCGCGCCTGGTGGAATTCCTGCGCACGCTGACCGACCCGTGCCTGAAGGCGCGGTCCTGCATCGGGCGCTGGATCCCGGCGCCCTCGGAGGCACCCGACACGCTGCAGCTCAATGCCACCGATGCCCGAGGTGGTCCGCTGTGAGCGCTGCACTGTGGGGCGTGAAGGATTGGGGTTTGGGGACAGGCTACGGACTGGGCGAGTTTGACGGCCTGGGTTCGAAATGGCGTCGTAGCACGTTTGCTATACAGTCCACAGATGCGATCTGCGACCTTCCCCCCGATCCGCGTCGAGCCCGAGGTTCGCGCCGAGGTTGAGGCCGTCTTGAGGGAGGGTGAGTCGCTCACCCAGTTCATCGAAGAGGCGGTCGTCGCCGCGGCTGCCCGGCGCCGCGTTCAGACTGAGTTTGTGGGCCGCGGAGAGGCTGCGATCGAGCAATGGAAGAGCGTGGGCGGCGGACATACCGTCGATGAGGTCATGGCGGATCTGCAGGGGCGTCTGAACGACGCCAAGAAGCAGGCTGCCAAGCGCCGAAGCAAGTGACTTCGGTCTACGCGGTCACGCTGACCGATGAGGCGCGCGATGATCTGCACCGCTTGGAGACCTTCGGAATCGAGCGCGAACTTGCAAGCGAAACGCCAGATTGGACGACGCCAGAAAGAGCGCTGGAGGCGATTCGGGTGGGGATGAGCGTTCTGTCCTGGTCACCGCTGTCGTGTCGCAAGGCGGAGCTGGGCAACGGGCGATCACGGGAACTCATCGTGCCATTTGGAGCGACCGGCTACGTCGTACTTTTCGAAGTGTCTGGCCAGCAGGTGATCGTGGGCGCGATCCGTCATCAGCGCGAAGACGATTACAGCCACTGAACCGCCTCTACAGCCGCGCCGCCAGCCGTGTGCCCTGGTCGATGGCGCGCTTGGCGTCGAGCTCGCCGGCTTCATGCGCGCCGCCGATCAGGTGCACCTTCACGCCCGCGGCGGTCAGTGGCGCCTGCAGCTCGCGCAGCGGCTCCTGCCCGGCGCACAGCACAAGAGTGTCGAACTCCAGCACCGTGCCGTCCTGGCGCTTGGTACCGAAGGTGACGAACAGGCCGACGCCCGTGCCATTCGATGCGATGCGTTCGTAATTGACGCCGGCCAGCATCTGCACCTGCTTCATCTTCAAGGACGCGCGGTGGATCCAGCCCGTGGTCTTGCCCAGCCCTGCGCCGTGCTTGCCGGGTTTGCGCTGCATCAGCGTCACGTCGCGCGCCGCCGGCTCCGGTCGGGCCGGCACCACCCCGCCGCGGTGCAGTTCGGGGTCGGCCACGCCCCATTCGCGCAGCCAGGCCAGCAGGTCGGTGGTGATGGAGGCGTGGCCCAGGTCGGCACCGTGCGCCAGATATTCGGCGACATCGAAGCCGATGCCGCCCGCGCCGACGATGCCCACGCGCTTGCCGACCGGCTTCTTGTGCAGCAGCACGTCGATATAGCTCAGCACGGCGGGGTGGTCCTGGCCCGGGATGCGCGGGTCGCGCGGCTTCACGCCCGTGGCCAGCAACACGTGGGCGAAGCCGCCAGTCGCCAGCTGCTCGGCCGTCGCGCGCCGGCCCAGGTGCAGCACCACGCCGGTGGCTGCCAGCCGATTCCCGAAGTAGCGCAGCGTCTCTTCGAACTCTTCCTTGCCGGGGATCGTCTTGGCCAGGTTGAACTGGCCGCCGATGCGCGCCGCACTGTCGAACAGATGCACCTCGAACCCGCGCTCGGCCAGGGTGCAGGCCGCCGCCAGACCCGCCGGCCCGGCGCCGACCACCGCCACCTTCTGCCGCGCCTTGACGAGCGTGATCACCAGCTCCGTCTCATGACAGGCGCGCGGGTTCACCAGGCAGCTGGCGATGCGGTTTTGAAAGGCGTGGTCCAGGCAGGCCTGGTTGCAGGAGATGCAGGTATTGATCTCGTCGCGCCGGCCGGCCTGCGCCTTGTTCACGAAGTCGGCATCGGCCAGGAAGGGCCGCGCCAGGCTCACCATGTCGGCGTTGCCGTCAGCGAGTACGGCCTCGGCGACCTCGGGCATGTTCAACCGGTTGCTGGTGACGACGGGGATGAAGTTGCCCTCGGCACGCAGGGCCGTGCGCAGCTTCTTCGTCACCCAGGCGAAAGCGGCGCGCGGCACGCTGGTGGCGATGGTCGGCACGCGCGCCTCGTGCCAGCCGATGCCGGTGTTGAGGATGCTGGCGCCGGCGGCCGTGACGGCGCGGGCGAGCTCCAGCACCTCGGGCCACGAGCTGCCGTCGGGGATGAGGTCGATCAGGCTGATGCGGTAGATCAGGATGAAGTCCGGCCCCACCGCCTCGCGCACGCGGCGCACCACCTCCACCGCCAGGCGCATGCGGTTGGCATAGTCGCCGCCCCAGCGGTCACGGCGGTGGTTGGTGTGGGTGACGAGGAACTGGTTGATGAAGTAGCCCTCGCTGCCCATCACCTCCACGCCGTCGTAGCCGGCCTCGCGCGCCAGCCGCGCGCAGCGCACGAAGGCGAGGATCTGGCGCTCGATGCCGCGCTCTGACAACTCGCGCGGCGTGAAGGGCGAGATGGGGCTCTGGATGCGCGAAGGCGCCACGCACAGCGGGTGGTAGCCGTAGCGGCCGGTGTGCAGGATCTGCAGCGCGATCTTGCCGCCCTCGGCGTGCACGGCGTCGGTCACGCTGCGGTGGCGCCGCGCCGCGCCCGAGGTCGAAAGCGTGCCCGCAAAAGGCTTCGCCCAGCCCTCGATATTGGGCGCGAAGCCGCCCGTGACGATGAGCCCCACGCCGCCGCGCGCGCGCTCGGCGTAGAAAGCCGCCATGCGCGCAAAGTGCCGGCGGCCATCTTCCAGCCCGGTGTGCATGCTGCCCATCAGCACGCGGTTCTTCAACGTCGTGTGGCCCAGGTCCAGCGGGGCGAGCAGGTGCGGGTAGAGCGGATGCGGCGTCATGCGCCGATGGTAGGGGGTAGGCGGCGCGCCGGACGTTCACACCCGACGGCGCCCTGCCGCCAGCGAGCCGGTACCCGTTCTTGCCGTTTGTCCAGTTACCGTCAGCTGTGACAAGACGCGCAGGTGGATCGCGCGGCGGGGGCCATGCCTGAATCGCTCTCCGATGAATGAACCAGAGCGGCGTGCCCGAGCACTGTCAACGCTACCGCACCGACGAGGCCCACAAACAGTTTCAGCATCACCGGCTCCTTCTGGAAATCTTTGCACTGCCCAAGGTCTGTTGGGGCTTGCTTTCAGCTTCCCGACGACGCATGTTGACTTGGTACTTGTTGACCTCACTGCCTCGTCGGCTCAAATTCACTTGTCAGCCGGACAGTAAGCCCGCTCGAAGGGTAGCGACCACGACGGTTCAGGTCTGTGCGCTCGCGCACATGCTTGGCTGCGGACTGTTTCCTGCCTGGCTTGTCAGTCCAGCGCCCGCGCCATGGCCTCGACAAATGTCCTGCCGTGGGCTGGATCGAGCCAGCGCGCAACCGCCCAGGCGTCCCGCGCCGGCTCGATCCACACCGTGTGGCCGCCGGCGCCCTGCATGAAGAAGCTTTCGGCAGACTCGCCGGGGAGGCTGCGGCCTGCCGGGTTGAGCCACACCAATCAGCCATGGGAGGACGCCATGGCGCAGGGTTCGCGCATCCAGGCCACCCAAGGGTCGGTTGTCATCGTCACAAGTCAAAGAGGATTTCACCGCCCGCACGGTGCCTGGCTTCAGACCGTCCGAGCTCACAACCTCGGACTCAATGCATGCAAGCCCACGGTCGGCC
>JBBSCX010000228.1:0-6152 GCA_038249905.1 Burkholderiales bacterium | reverse complement strand
TTGACCGGCGCCGGGTCGAAGACGAAGGCCACATGCGTGCCCTGCGGGTGCACGGCAAAGTGCTCGGTGCCCGGTGCGGCGCGCGGCAGTTCCAGCGCCGTGCCCTCGAACAGGTCGCCGACGCGGCCCGACTTCAGGTCCAGGCGCAGCAGATGCGGCACGCGGCCGTTCGGCAGGTCGTGGTCGAAATGGCGGTACTGCGCCTCTTCGGTGGCGAGGCCGCTTTCCTTGCGTTCAGACCAGACCAAGTGCCGCCGCGACTGCGCCGCCACACCCCGCAGCCCCGGCCAGACCCAGGCGACGAAGACCAGGCCGCGCGCATCGGGCAGCCAGCGGAAGGCTTGCACGCCGGGCGCGAAGTCGCTGACGCGGCGGGCCTCGCCGCCCGCCGCGGGCAGCAGGTAGAGCTGCGGCGTCTTGTCGAGGGATGCACCTGTGCCGGACGGCTGTTCACGCCGGGCGATGAAGGCGATCGCGTCACCGCGCGGGCTGAAGGCGGGCTGCCCGTCCTTGTCGCCGCAATGGGTCAGCTCGAACGGCGCGTCGGCATCGGTGCGCAGCCGCCACAAGGTGCTGCGGCCGCGGTTGTCGTCCATCCTGTACGTCGTCACCGCCACCACGGCCTGGGTGCCATCGGGGCTGAGCGTGGGCAGGCCGACACGCGCCAGACGCCAGAGGGTGTCGACGTCGAGCGCGCGCGAAACGGAAGCGGGCTGGGCAGTCCCGGCGGGCCGGCGCTTTGGAGCGGGCCCGGGCCCGGGCCCGGCGACGCCCGCGCTCAAGTCACCGCCGGCTGCAGCAGTTGCAATGTGCCGGCATCGGCGTCGATCTCGGCCTCGGCGCCGATGGGCAGGGTCCACTTCTTGCGAATGTGGCCGAAGCTGGCGCCGCTGAAGACCGGCACGCCACGGTCCTTGAAGTAGTCGTCGAAGACCTCGTCCAGCGTCAATGTGCCGAAGCCCTCGCCCGGGCCGCAGTTGGTGAAGCCGCCCAGCACCACACCGGCCAAGTTATCGAGGGCGCCGGCCAGCATCAGCGTGGACAGCATGCGGTCGACACGGTAGATGTATTCGTTGGTGTCCTCCAGCAGCAGGATGGCGCCGTCGAAACGCGGCCACCAGGCCGACCCCGCCAGCGCGCTGAGCACCGCCAGATTGCCGCCCACCAATGGCCCGCTGGCGCGGCCGCCGCGGATGGTGGTGGTGCGGCCGGCCTTGGCCACCAGCGCATCTTCTTTCTCGACCGGATTGCGCATCAGCAGCGCCTCGGCCTGCATGACGACGGCGCGGAAGTTGTCGACGCTGAAGGCGTTCCACTCGCTGGCGCCCATGGGCGCGTGGAAAGTGATCAGGCCGGTGCTGACGTGGATGGCATTGATCAGCGCCGTCAGGTCGGAGAAGCCGCCGATGAACTTCGGGTTGCGTCGGATCAATTCGAAGTCCAGTTGCGGCAGCAGCCGGTTGCCGCCCGAGCCCCCGGTGACGGCCAGGATGCCGTGCACACCAGGGTCGGCAAACATCGCGTGCAGGTCGTCGGCCCGCTGCCTGGCGGTGCCGCCGAAGTGGCCGTAGCGCGCACGCAGGTTGGGCGCTTCGCGCACCTTGAAGCCCAGCGCCTGCAGGCTTTCGGTGGCGATGACATAGGGCGCGCGTTCGTGGATGGTGCCCGAGGGGTTGACCAGCGCGATGGTGTCGCCGGGCCGCAGCCGGCGTGCGCGCAGCACCTGCGGGATGGGCGCCTGGCGGCGCTGTGCCAGCGCGGGTGTGGCCAGGCTGGCGGCGCCCAGCGCGGCGCTGGCCGCCAGCGCACTGCCGACTTGCAGCAGATGGCGTCGGGTCTTCATGTCAGGGCGTCTCCAGGGTGTCGCGCCAGTGGGTGGGGGTAGCAGGGTTGCCGAGGCGGGGCAGAGAGGATCACCATACCCGCGGCAGGTCGCGTCGCACGGCTTCGCGGTCGCCATGGTCGAAGTGCCACCACTCGGTGGCAATGCCGTGAAAGCCGCCGCGGCGCAGCGCCGCGGCCAGCCAGCCGCGCTCGGTCAGTTGCGCCGCGGTCAGCACACCCAGGGCCAGGTGTTCGGCATGCAGCGCCGGGTGCGAGGCCAGGCTCATCTCGTCGAAACCGCTGCCCATGTCGGACTCGGCGCCCTCAGGCCCCAGCAGCGTCACATCGACGGCCATGCCAAAGCTGTGCATGCTGCCGCGCGCGGGGTGGGCAAAGTACATCTCTGCCGGCGTGCCTTCGATGTCGCGCCAGATCGCCTCTTGCACCCGCTGCGGGCGCAAGGCGTCCAGCAGGCGCAGCCGCCACCCGGGCCGTGCGCCGGCCAGCCAGTCGGCCGCCTGCTGCATGCCCGCGGCAGCCTCGGCGCGCAGCCACGCGCAGTCCATGCCGCCATACAGGTCGCGGCCCGCAAAGTTGTTGCTGCCGGCGTAGCGCAAGTCGACGTGCATGCCGCGCAAGGTGTTCAGGCGCACGAAGCCGCCATCCTGGGCCAAGGCTTCGACGGCGATCACTCGCGCCACACGCCCTGGAAGTCGACGCCGCCGTTGGGCGCCATCACGAAGCCGCGAACGTCATTGCGCAGCGGGATGTGGATGGACGAATGCGCCATCGTGATCCAGGGCCGCTCGAACTTGAAGATCGCCTGCGCGCGTTCGTACAGGGCCGCGCGCTTGGCGACGTCGGCTTCTGCACGAGCGGCGTCGAGCAGGGCGTCGAATTCCTTGTTGCAGAACTTGATGCCGTCGCGGCTGCTGGCACAGCTGAGGTTGGGTGTCAAAAAGTCGTCGGGGTCGGCGATGTCGCCGGTCCAGCCACTCATGTAGATGTCGTGTTCGCCGTTGTTGGCGCGCTTGAGGTATTCGCCCCATTCGTAGGTGACGATGCGCACCTTGACGCCGATCCTGGCCCAGTCGGCCTGGATCAATTGCGCCATCAATTGCCCATTGGGGTTGGTGGGGCGGCTGACGGGCAAAGCCCAGAGGTCGATGGCAAAGCCGTTCGGATAACCCGCCTGGGCCAATAACGTCTTGGCCCGTGCCGGGTCGTATTCGTTCTTCAGCGCCTTGTTGTAGCCCGGCACCGAGGGCGGAAAGGCGCTGACGGCCTGCTGCGCATCACCGCGCGGAAACAGCACGCGAAACAGCGCATTGCGGTCCACCGCGATGTCCAGCGCCTCGCGCACCTCGCGCTTGTTCACCGGCGGCTTTTTAAGGTTGAAGGCCAGGTAGCTGATGTTCAGCGCCGGGCGGCTGAGGATGGTGACGCGCGGGTGCTTTTCCAGCGCCGTGATATCCACGTCGCGGATGGCTGCCGCCACATGGCATTCACCGCGCGCCAGTTTCTGCACCCGCACATTGGGTTCGCGGCTGATGGCAAAGACCAGGGCCTTGGTCTTCTGCGCCCCGCCCCAATACGCCGGGTGGGGCGTGAAGCGCAGCACGTCGTCCTTGCGGTAGCTTTTGAAGACATACGGCCCGGTACCCACCGGCCGGTTGTTGATGCTGCTGGCGCGGCCCTGGGCCAGCAATTGCGCGCCGTATTCGGCACTGTGAATGGCGGCAAAGGCGCCGGTGAAATAGCTCAGAAAGACGATATTGGGCTGGTGCAGGCGAAAGCGCACGGTGTGCGCGTCCAGCTTGTCGATGCCGGCAATCATCTTCGCCAGACCCAGGCTCTGCGGATAGACGAAGGTGGCCGGGAAGGCCACATTGAACGGGTGCTTGGGGTCGATGAAACGCCCGAAGGTGAACAGTACGTCGTCGGCGTTGAAGTCACGCGTGGGTGTGAAGTCCTTGGTGGTGTGGAACTTGACGCCACGCCGCAGCGTGAAGGTGAAGCTGCGCGCATCGGGCGACACGGTCCACGAGGTCGCCAGTTCAGGCACCAGGGCCGTGCCGCCGCGTTGCAGGCCGACCAGGCCCTCGAACATCTGGCGGGTGGCGTTGCTGGTGCTGGCGCTGTCCCACAGCCCGGGGTCGAAGCCCTCGGGGCTGGCGTCGGCGCAATAGACCAGGGGCTTGGGCGGCGAGGTCTGCGCAGCGGCCGGCCCGTACAGCGTGCCGCACAGCATCAGCGTCAGCAGACCCCGCCAGTCATGGGGTAGGGCATGCCGCCATCGGGGCAGGGGGCTAAGTTCGCGCACGGCGGCGATCATAGGGCGGTGCCCTGCACATCCGCGCTGCCCGCTCTCGGCACGGGCCAGGGCGCGGCCGGGGCCGGTCAGTAGCGCAAGCCGAGCCCGAGCCGCACCTGGTTGACGCTTTCGCGTTGGGTGCCGGCCGCGAGTTGCGAGCCCGCAGCCTTTGCGACGACGAAGCGGCCGCTGCCGGTCCAGAAGTCGGCGCTGGCGTACAACTCTTGCGAGAGGTTGAACATCACCCCCAGCTGCACCCCCAGCAGATCGCGGATGGAACTGCGTCCGCCGGTGGTGCCACCACCCCACTCCAGCGCGATGCGCGGCTGCAGGCCGGGCACGGCACGCAGTTCGTCGAAGCTGTGGCGGATGCGCACCAGCGCAAACACACCGCGGCTGCTGTTGGCCTCGCGCACGGCACCCCAGCCCAGGCCGCCGCCCAGGCTCCAGCCGTTGCCGAAATCGCGGTCGTAGTTCAGCAGGCGCAAGCTGCGGTCGTCACTGGACAGACTGGAAGGCGCGAGCTGGAAGCTGACGTCGTTGGGCGTGGCGCTGCGCGACTGGGCCTGTGCGGCCAGGGCCAGCGGCAGCAGCATCGCGGCCGCAGCCGCGCGCAGGGCAGGACGTATCGTTCGGGTGCTCATGGTGGGCGGGCCGTTGAAGGCGGTGGGATGCAGCAGTTGAAGGGCGCTGGGGTCGGCCAGTACGGCAGCCATAGCGGCAGCCATAGCGGCAGCCATAGCGGCGGCGACAGCGACAGCGAAAGTAGCAACGAAAGTGGCAACGAAAGCGGCGGCGAGTATAGGCAGCCGCCGCCCTTGGCCCCGGCCCCGGCCCCATCCTCCGTCGCGCGGGGGACCCGGCGCCATGCCGCAACGCCCTCGCCGCGGCTGTTTGCGCTGACCTGGCCGCTGTTCCTGGAACTGCTGCGGGGCATCGGCGTTGGTGTGGCTGGCACGGTGCTGGCGGCGCGCCTGTCCGATACCGCGGGCGGCGCCTTTGGGCTGGCCCTGCATGTGGCGGGAACGCTGTTCATCCTGTTCCGCATCGTCGGTGCCGGTGTGGGCGTGGTGGTGACGCAGAACCTGGGCGCCGACCGCCGCGATGCCGCCGATGCGGTGGCCCGCGCCACGCTCGGCGCCAGCAGCTGGATCGGTGGCCTGACGGCGGTCGCCGCCCTCGTCGGCGCCACACCGCTGCTGCGGCTGATGAATGCCCCGCCCGAGGTATTGCTGCTGGCCGCGCCATTGCTGATGGCGCTGGCCCCGGCCCTGCTGCTGGACGCCTGGAACGCCAGCATGGCCGCCGTGATGCGTGCCCATCTGCATGCCCGCGACACGCTGGCGGTGATGGTGGCGATGCATCTGCTGCACCTGGGTCTGGCCGTGCCGTTGATGGCCGGCGTCGGCGACTGGGACGGCCTGGGCCTGCCCGGCTTTGCGCTGGCCCTGCTGCTGGCGCGCGCGCTGGCGCTGGGCCTGCACCTGTGGCTGTGGCGCCTGCGCCTGGGCCTGGTGCCGCGCGCAGGCGACTGGTGGCGCCTGCCGCGCGCCGAGCTGGCGGCAGTGGCCCACATCGGCCTGCCGGGCGCGGCCGAGAACGTGGCCTACCGGCTGGCCTTCATGGTCAGCGTGGCCGTGGCCGGCACGCTGGGCGCTGCCGCGCTGGCCACGCAGGCCTACGCGCAGCAGGTGATCATGGTGGTGCTGCTGTTCGGTCTGGCGACCGGGCTGGGCGTGGAGATCGTCGTCGGCCACATGGTCGGCGCCGGCCGCCTGCACGAGGCCCATCGCCTGGTGCGCCGCGCACTGGTGCGAGGGTTGGCCGTCAGCGTGTTGGTGGCCACCGCCGTGGCGCTGGCCGGGCCGTGGCTGCTGCGCGGCTTCACGCAAGACACGCAGATCATCGACGCCGCCGTCACGCTGCTGTGGCTGACGGTGCTGCTGGAACCCGGCCGCACCTTCAACCTGGTCGTCATCAACGCGCTGCGCGCCGCCGGCGACGCCCGCTACCC
>JBBSCX010000227.1:0-6165 GCA_038249905.1 Burkholderiales bacterium | reverse complement strand
GATGCTGGGCTTCCTGACACGCCCAGAGATGCTGGCGGTACTCGGACAACCGGGCGAGAGTTGGTCATCGCAGCGAGACCACCTGCTGCTGGCCATGCTCTACAACACCGGCGCGCGGGTCTCCGAGATGATCGGCGTGCGGGTGCTTGATGTCATCCTGGATGGTGGCGCTTGCGTCCACCTGCACGGCAAGGGCCGCAAGTTGCGATCGATTCCGCTGTGGAAGTCCACGGTGCTGGAGATACGCGCCTGGCTTCGGCTGAACCCGACGTTGCACGGCGAGGCAGCCTTGCTGCCGAACCGCGACGGCAATGCCATGTGCAGATCGAACGTCACGCAACGCCTGAGCCTTGCGGTGACGCGCGCCACGGCGGAGCAACCCAGCCTTGCCGCCAAGCGCGTCTCGCCTCACACGCTCAGGCACACGAGCGCCATGCACCTGCTGCAGTCGGGCGTGCCGTTCAACGTGATTGCCCTGTGGCTCGGCCACGAGAGCACGACAACGACCCATCGGTATGTCGAGGCCGACTTGGGGATGAAGGAGAAGGCGCTGGCACGGTTGGAGGCGCCCGACACCAAGATGAGCCGCTACAAGGCGCCGGACTCGCTCTTGCGGTTCCTGCAAACGCTGTAACTATGCGCAGATGTTGCCGGCCTCAACCGCTCGTCGCGGCAGGGGCCAGCGCCGGCCACGCAAAGGCGCCTGTGCATAGTCGCGACATGTGCATAGGGGTCGCTATGCAGAGCTCTCCATAGCGACCCTGAACGGACATCCGTTAGCTTGATTTCACCGCCGTGAAGCTGTCGGTCGAATCCGTAGCAAGCACCGGGTGGCGCCTTGAAGTCGCAGTCTCGGGTGTACACCAGTGTCAACTGCCTCGGCTGGTGCGTCCCATGATGGTCCTGCATGCGACAGACAGCTGACGAGCGGTTACGCGACAGGGGCCACCTTGTGTTGGTGGGGGGTCGCAGGGCTCCTCCTGCCCGCCATGAACGGGGCGTTACTGCCGTCGCCCGGGCCGCCCTGGGCTGTAGCCCCGGCCACGGGGGCGCCACATCAACGGCTAGTGGCGCCCCAAACGCCCAGGCGCCGGCCCACCAGCGCCCAAGGTGGCGATCCGTGAATCCTGTCAGCAGGCTCAGGAGGCACAGGCCGAACAGTCCGAATGCACACGCGCGCTGCGCATGGAGCTGCCACGAATCGGCGAGCGGCTGACCAAGCTGGCCACCGAATAGGTCGAGGTAGAGGCCGCGCCGGGCAGCGACTGCACCGAACCCGGCCTACTCCGGGCCCACGCGGCCGCCGAGGTAGCGATGCTCGAGGAACGCTGGCCCGCGCTGCAGACCGAGCTCGAAGGGCCGAGTACGGCAGGCTGCGGCGCGCCGAGCGCGTATCACGCGTCTGTGAGGACTTCCGGGGACCGACGGTCTTCAATCGGGGCTGCCGTCCACCACACCCACCAGGAGACCTTCGATGACTGCTTTCAACCCCGCACGCCCACTGCGCCTAGGCAGCATCGCTGTCGCGGTGCTCACTCTCGCCGCCTGTGGCGGCGGTGACATCACCGAACCGGACACAGCCGCAGCCAACTTGGCCGCGGCGGACGAACCGGCCGCCCGTGCCGGCACTCTCGCCGCCGGCAGCCTGCCGGCAGGCGCCATCGAGCTGGTCACCAGCGTGAACGGCCGCGCTGCCACCGCCAGCAGCCAGACCTGCAGCGTCTCTGCGAATGGCCGCCTCGTGCTGTTTGCCAGCGACGGCGCCGCCTTCGTAGCGAGCGACACCAATGGTCGTACCGATGTCTTCTTGAAGAACCTCGACACCGGCGACATCCAGCGCGTGACGACCCAGAGCAACGGCGCGCAGCTTGCCGAGGGTGGCAGTTGCCGTTCGATGACACCCGACGGCCGCTTCGTGTCCTTTGGCTCGGGCACGGCGGTGTTCGTCAAAGACACGCAGACCGGCCAGCTCACGCAGGCCTCGCCCGCCGCGGGCACGGTGCCGCAGGTGCAGGGCTACTTTGGCGGCTCGATGTCGGCCGATGGCCGCAACATCGTCTTCGTGACGCAACCCGTGACAACGCAAGGCGTGCGCTTCGACCTCATCAACGTGGTGCCAAGGCGCATCATGCTGCGCGACCTGCAGACCGGCAGCCTGCAAACCCTGGCGACCGACAACGGCATCGTTGCGCAAGGCCAGGTGATCGGCCTCGGGGCCGCGATCTCGAGCGACGGCACGCGCGTGGCTTTCGTCTCCTCGTTCGCCGGCCTGGTGCCGGGCGACAACAACAACCGAGAGGATGTGTTCGTGCGCGATCTCGACAGCGGCAGCACCACGCTGGTTTCCAGCACCTCCGAGGGCGTGGCCTCGACCGCGGGGCAATACGAAGGCGTGAGCCTGAGGTCTGACAACACCGTGAGCTTCGGTACCGCCGGGCTCAGCAACCTGGGCCCGCGCGGCCTGTACCTGAAGGATCTGGCCACCGGCAGCCTCACGCTCGTGCTGGGCAGCCCCGACGGCGATGCCACTGCGCTGTCGGCCGATGGCCGCCACGTGCTGTTCACGCGCATCTACAGCAACTTCGACCGCCGGGTGTTCCTGCGCGACCGTGCCACGGGCCAAGACAGGCTGGTAAGCGCAAGCGCCAGCGGCACGGCCAGCAATGGCAACAGCACCGGACCCCGGATGTCGCGCGACGGCTCGACGGTGGTCTTCGGCTCGAGCGCGCGCAACCTGGTCTCGCCGCGGCCACAGGCCGGCGTGTTCCAGGTCTACGCCAAAAGCGTGGCAGCCTCCGGCGCCAACTGAGCAAGCGGCACAGCAGCAGCCGCGAACGCAGTTCAAAGCGCTGCAACAGCGCAGACAGGCGATGGGCCACGAGACGAACGGTAGCTACTGACGGCGATCGACTCCGCGCTCCCCAAGGACTACCCCTCCCGCGGCGAGTACACCGGGCCGGTCTGACGGTGATGCCCGTGCGCGGCCTGCGGCGGCGGGGCACCCTGGTCTTCGGGCTGGCCGCCGGCTTGCTGGCTGCGCCGAGCCCGGCCACGTGCCGCACGAGCTGGCCCCGCCGGCCGACACCCCGCTGGCAAAGGTGCAGGCCGGCGGCCCGACCGGGCTGCTGGGCCTGGCGCGAGGCGGCGAGCTCTGGGCCCTGTTGCTGCCCGGTACGGTGCCCCAGCGCCTGACCGCGGCCACGCCCGGTGGCCACCTGCCGTTGGCGCATCGCCACGCGCTCGGGCGAGGGCGCGCTGTGGGTGCGCAGGGCCCCGGGGCGGTGGCCCAGGTGCTCGACCTGGCCCCCACCCCGGCCTGCTCGTGTTGCGGCTGGCGGTGCTGGGCGCGTAGGCGGCGGGCATCGATTCCTCCACCTGGCTGGAGCCGCTCGACAACGACCGCCTCAGCCTCGACACCGCCACAGAGGGCTCAGCAGTCGGCGAGGTGGTGTAGTTCCCGGATGACATCGGCAAGCACATGCGCATGATCGTGGGCGACAACACGTCGAAGCGCATCGTTCCGCCATAGCCAAACAATCAGCTTAGCGGCGCCGGGATCCGGCAGGTGCCTGCGGACGAATGAACTGCCGACCGGTTGGCTCAGCCACTGTATGGCTGCCTACGCGGCCGCGCCGCACCTTTCTGCGGAACTTCCAAAGAGGTGGGATGCCAGCAACCGGCCATTCGCCACCGGCGGCTCTTGGCCGTTAGTGTGAGTTTGAAGTCGAACCAGAGAGCTGACTTTCGATGCGCGCACTCGGCCGGCCGGGGTCAGCTTGCGGCGATTTCCGGGTAAACCCGATATCGGCCACTACCGGTCGCCCAGTCACCAAAAAAAATCTCTGGGCCAGTGACCGGTCTCGAAGTGCAGCCGACATAGCCCGCGACTCGTCCGAGGCGACGAAATCTCCATTGCGGTCAATCAGCCTGGTAGGCGGCCCGGTAAGCCGCGGACCTTGGTCGAACGTCTGCACCCGCCGGGATCCTGCTGGCGCTCACGACCCAGAGGAGTCGGCAGCGGTGGTCAGACCGAACGACTGGTCCGTCTGGGAAGTTGACCTTCGTCGATGCGGTCGCGAGCAGACTTGATCCGGCGACACCAGCCGGTTCCGCGGGTCGATAAATGACTGCGACATGCTTACGGCCGAACGGCTACATCCGAAAGCGGCGAACCGGTAGGTCTCCACTACAGGACGGGTTCTGCGGCGACAAGCCTGGCTTGAGCGGCCTTGGTCTCCCGTGGCGGCTGACACGGCAGGCTCAGGACGAGAAGAACGGTGTTCGAATATCGAGTCATCCGGGGGCCGCTTCAGGCAACTCCCCCCGGACCCCGAAGCCTCACGCCACCACGCGTCCCGGAAACATCGCATTGATGGCAGCGTGGAACTTGGCGGCAATCTGGTTGAAGCCGCTGCGCGAGGGGTGCATTTCGTTGTGCCAGGACGACTTCACGGCAGGCAGCGTGCCCTGGGCCTTGATGAACGTCACCCGCGGATGCGATTCCAGCGCCTTGAGCATGGCGGCAAACTGAATCAGCATCTCGCGCACCACCGCGGTGGACGAAGCCAGATCTGCCGGGAAACCGTGCAGGTCGAAGGCGGGCTTCAACCAAGGCCCCAGGTGGCAGATGCCGCGCCCGTCGGGTATCACGAAGTCATAGGCATGGAAGGCCAGATGGGTGCTCGGGCTGAGCAGGTCGCGCATCTCGATCAGGTCTTCGTAGGCCGCCTGCACCAGCGCCAGAGCACTGGAAAACCGGGCCTGGTTCAGCAGCTTGGCCGGCGGCGCCGTGGTGTTGAAATCGCGCACCCATAGCGCCAGCGGCTGGGCGACGATGTCGTTACCGCCGCCTGAAAACAACATCAGTTCCCAAGGCGTGCCATCCGGGCAGCCGTCGCGGAACTGGCGTGCTATCAACTGCCGCTGCTCGACGCCCAGCATGAAGCGCGTTTCATCGCCGGCCTTGGCCATGTTCAGGATCGGTACGCCCAGGCGGTCTTCCAGCCGCGGCACCAGGCCACCGCCAAAGAAGGGCACCGGGTAGTCGAACCAGGAGTCGCCTTCGGCAAAGATGCGCAGCGGGCCACTGGCGGCTGCAGCAGCGGCTGCGCCGGGCGCACCGGGCCCGCGGCGGCGCTTCGGCCCGGCGGCAGGCGTTAGCGGCGCAGGCGGCGCTTCCGGCAGCCCCTTGACCCCGCGTTCCTGCAGGAGAGCCAGCGTGGCCTTGTAGTCGTGCAGGCGCTGCTTGCGTTGTTCGCGGTCCTTGATTTCCAACTGTCTGCGTTCGATCGCCACCGTAGCAGGCGTTGGGGTCGGTGCCACGGTGTTGATGGCGGCTGCCACGGCGCCGCCGGCGCCACGCGATGCCCGCCGCGGCGCGGCGGCGCGCCTCTTTGACGCTGGCGCTGCCGCTGCCGGCTCGGGCGGCTCGGCCGTCACGCCGACGATGGCGCGTGCCTGCTCCAGCGTCAGCGGGCCGGCCGCGGCCTTGGGCGCCTTCTTCTTCTTTGGCGCCGGGGCCGCCGGCTTGCGTGTGGTGGGCATCGGGGGGCTCTCCTTGTCGGTTCAATCAAACGCGCTGAGCAGCAGGTCAAAAGCCTTCAGTTCTTGCTGATGCAGCGCTTGCAGCTGCTTGCGGCACGCCGGGTCGAAGCGCTGTGCTTCGGTCAGGTGCGACAGCAGGCGTTCGGGGTTGTGCCACATTGGGCAGTTCTTGGGCCCATGAGTGTGTGCGGGGATGCCGGCCATGAACCCGGCCAGTGCGCTCACCGCCAGGTTGGCCAGGGCACGGTCGGTTTGTGCGCCTTCGGCCTGCAAGTCGTCGAAGCCGGCGAAGGACATCACCACCACCGGCGGCTTGCGCTCGGGGGGCCACCAGCCGTAGAGGTTGGGCGTGTCGTTGCTGCGCATCCAGTGGCGGGTGATGCAGGCCAGCACCTGCACGCCGAGTTCAGCGGCGGCGGACTCCATGCGTTGCGCCAGGCGTTCCGCCATCAGGTAGGGTGTGCCGTCGGGTGCCTTGTCCTTCACATCCCAGACGTCCATGGGCGACGACAGCTCGACCAGGGCGAATTCGAACACCGACTGCACGTCGTTCATCCGCCGCAGTGTGTGCTTGAGCGCCGGGAAGACGCCGTCGATGTCCCACACCGCCAGGCGCTGGCG
>JBBSCX010000226.1:0-6191 GCA_038249905.1 Burkholderiales bacterium | reverse complement strand
CGGGCCGAACCGGTCAGGTGCAACCAGCGCTCGGGGGCTTTGTTGGCGTCAGCGACAGCCTCGGTGGCGGCATCTGTTCGGGTGTCGGCATCGCTGCGCTTGCGGCACACCACGATGTTGACCGGGCCCAGCGTCTGCACCGCGTCCATCAGCGCGGCGTCCAGACGCTGCGCTTCGGCGGGGGCAAGCATCGCGTCCAGCGCCCGCCGAAACACCAGCGCAGGCACCACGGTGGGCCCATCGCCCGGTTCATCGCCGGGTTCGTTGCCCGCTTCGTTGCCCGCTTCGTTCCCCGGTTCGTTGCCGACTTGATGGGCAAGTTCGGCGCCGAGTTCAAGCAGCCGCGCCATGCGGGCGTCGAGCACCACGCGGTCGCTGTCCAGGTCCCAGTCCCAGACGGCGATGCCGCCGGCCTCGTTGGCCACATGCAGGCGTTCGGTCAGGTCGCTGATCTGCTGGCGCGCCAGCGTCGGGCCGCTGATGTCCTGCAGCACACCGACCACGCGCAGCACCTCGCCCGGGCTGCCGTCGTCCGCGGCGGGGGCACGTTCGGCATGGCCCACGGCCAGCACGCGCATGGGCCGGCCGCTGCCGCCGTGCATGTCCAGTTCCAGCTCGAACGGCACGCCCTGCTCGGCCGCGGCCAGCGCCGTCGTCAACTGCAGCCGCTGCGGCGGGGCGCAACCCTCGAGCAGCGCGTCCAGCGAGGCCGGCATCTCGGGCGCGAAGTCGAACACCTCGCGCAGCTGCGCCGACCAGCGCCAGGCGGTGGGTCGCAGGCTCAGCTCCCAACCGCCGATGCGCGCCAGACGTGATGTGTCGCCGAGGAAGGCCTCGCTCTGCCGCAGTGCCGCCTCGGAAGCCTGCAAGGCGCGCAGGTCGGCGATGTGTTCGCTGCGGTCGATGACGGCGCAGGCGTAGAGGCCTGAGGTTGTCTCGTTGCCTGTGCCCGCAGAAATGCCGCCTGTACCAACGCCTGTGCCGCCGCCTGCGGTCCCGCCAACGCCCAGGGCCGCGTCCACGCCGGGCAGCCAGGCGATGTGCACCTCGCCGGTGAAGCGACGCTGGCCGTCGCCCAGCAGCAGCACGTCGGCCAGGCCGCTGGCGCCGCTGGCACGGGCCTCGTGGAAGGCCGGGCGCACGCGGGACTGGTACTGCAGAGGGTCCACCAGGCGGTGCATGAAACGCGCCGCCGCACTGCGCCGTCGCAGGCCCAGCAAGGTGTCGGCCTGGGCGTTGAATTCAAGCACCTCGCCATTGCCGCCCACCAGCATGGCGGCCACCGGCATGTGTGCAAACAGGGCCGAAAAGCGCGCCAGCAGTTGTTCGCTGCGCGCCTGGCTTTGCGCCAATTCGTCGGCCTGGGCATGCAGTTCGGCCTGGTAGATGCGCAGGTTCTCGGCCAGCTCGGCCAGCCGCTGCTCGCTGCAGAGCAGGGCCTGCTCGGCGGCGGCCAAATCGCCCAGCTCCAGCGCCGCGGTCATCTGCTGGTGCAGTGCCTGGCCGGTGGTCTCGGCCAGCAGCGCCAGCCGGTCGCGCGCCTCGACGCTCTGCTTCAGGCGCTGCGGGCGCGCCACGGGGCTCATGCCGCGGCTCCGGGCGCAACGGCTTGCGGCAGCACCCAGGCGCTGACGTCGAGGTGGCTGACCACCGCCCCGCCGCCCGGGTGCACCACCGGCGCGACATGCATCAGGAACCAGCGCCGCGACTCGGCGACTTGGCAGGGGTACTGCATCGTGAACTCCGTCTGTTCGCCCTTGAGCACTGCGCTCAGGCCGGCATGGGCCTGGCGCGCATGGTCGTCCATCGTCGCCGCGCGGGCGCAGATGTCGAGATAGTTGCAGCCCGGCCCGCTGTGCTTCAGCGTGTCGTCGCCGTTTTTGCTGGCAAAGCGCCGCCAGGCCGCGTTGACCAGCGTGATCACGCCGTCGGGGTCGATCACGGCCACGTGTTCGGTCAGCGAATCGATCACCGCCTGCAGGCGCTGCGAGTCCTTCAGCGAGGTGACGTTGACGAAGGTCAGCACCGCGCGCGCCGTGCCCGGGCCCAGGCCGCGGTACGGTTGCATGCGCGCCAGCCACCACTGGCCGTCGCGGCTCTGCACCTCGCGCTCCAGCGCCACCCCGGCGGCCAGCGTGCGCCGCAGGTCGGTGAACAGCTCAGGGTAGTCCAGCGTGTGCGCGAAGTCTTCGATCGAGCGCCCGCGGTCGCCGGGCCGCACCTTGAACAGCAGCGCCGCCTCGGGCGTGAAGCGCGTCAGGCTCAGCGTCTCGTCGACGAACAGCGTCGGGATGGCGGCCGCCTTGCTCACGCTCTCGAGGTCGGCGTTGACCGAGTTCAGGATGTCGACCTTTTCCTGGTACTCGGCATTGACGGTGTAGAGCTCCTCGTTGACCGACTGCAGTTCTTCGTTCGTGCTCTGCAATTCTTCGTTGCTGGCCATCAGCTCTTCGTTGGTGGCCTGCAGTTCTTCGTTGGCGGTTTCCAGCGCCTCGATGCTGGCCTGCAGGCTGTCGTGCGTGAGGTCGAGCTCACGCTCCAGCGCCTCGACACGCCGCTGCTGCGCCACGTCCAGCGCCGCCACCTCGGTCAGCGACGAGGTCAGGGCCGGGTCGTCAAGCGGCTCCACGCTCAGCAGGGCCATGCCCCTGGGCGGCTCTTGTGACTCTGCGGACTCGCGCCCGCCGCCGTCGGCGCTGTCGTTCGGCGCCGCCTTCAGCGGCCGCGCCACCAGGCGCACCAGCCGGGTCGGGCGCGCCGGGGGCGACGGGCCCGCGTCGGCGGCGTCGCCAGTCGCGGGGTCCTTGGCGGCGTCCTTGGCAATTTCAACGACCGCATTTCCAGAAGCAGGCAGGCGCAGCGCGGCCGAAGTCTGCGGCCGGCCCTCGGCCAGCGCGGTCTGCAGCAACAGGGCCGCCGGCCAGCCCAGTTCTCGCGGCAGCAGCTTCAACACGTCCAGTGACGCCTGTCCGGCACTGAACTGCAAGAGCCCGCCACCGTCGCCGAAGACATGCATCAGTTGGCGGTCGGGGCCCACCAGCAGGGTCAGCGGGCCATAGGTCTGTGCCAGCTGGCGCAGGCCCAGCGACACCCAGTCGGGCGCGGCCGGCGGCTCGGCCGGGGCCACCGCGGCGGGGCCGCGCAGGCTGTGGCGGCGCGCCACCGTGGCGCGGTGCCGGCCGCCCGGGTCCAGCGACACCGACAGCCTCTCGCGCCGCAGCAGGCGGTAGATCTTGTGCCGGCCCGGCAGCGGCACGAAGTCGCTCTGCAGCACGCCCAGGCTCTCGCTGGGGCCCATGAACAGGTGCCCGCCGGGCAGCAATGCGAACTGCAGACGCTGCAGCGCCCTTTCCTGGGCCACGGCCTGGAAATAGATCAGCCCATTGCGGCAGGTGACCATGTGCATGCGAGTGAACGGCGGGTCGGCCACCAGGTTGTGGCGCGCGAAGATCACCATCTGCCGGATCTCCGGGCGGATGACGCAACTGCTGCCCCGCTCGGTGAAGAACTGCGACAGACGCTGCGGCGACACCTCGGCCGCGATGGTGTCCGGGTAAGCGCCAGCGGCGGCATGTTCCAGGTACAGCGGCTCGACGTCGGTGGCGAAGATCTTCACCGGCCGGCTGCGACCGGTGCGACGGAAGGCCTCGGCGAACAGGATGGCGACCGAATACGCCTCTTCACCCGTGGCGCAGCAAGGCACCCAGACGCGGATCGGGTCCAGCGTCGGTTCGCCCAGCAACAACGGCGCGATCACGCTCTCGGCCAACTGCTCGAAGGCCTCGGCGTCGCGGAAGAAGCGCGTCACCGGGATCAGCAGTTCACGCCGCAGCAGCGTCAGTTCTTCCGGCGATGCGGCCAGGCGGCGCTGGTAGTCGTCCAACGAGCCCGCGTGCAGCACCTGCATGCGGCGCTCGATGCGGCGCAGCACGGTGGTCGGCTTGTATTCGCGGAAGTCGATGCCGCTGGCGGCCAGCAGGCGTTCGAGGATGCCGTCCAGCGGCTGCGACAGCACCGGCGGACCGCTCTCGCCCGCCCGGCGCAGCGCCATGCCGCGGGGCGCGCGCATGTGGGCCAGCAGGCGCGGCGCCAGTTCTTCGGCCGCGGCGACCACGTCGACCTGCCCGGTGGCAATGGCGCTGCGCGGCATGCCGTCGAACCGCGCCGTGGCCGGGTCCTGCACAAACACGAAGCCACCGGCGGCATTGACCGCCGCGATGCCGCGTGAACCGTCGCTGCCGGTGCCCGACAGCACCACGGCCAGGGCCCGGTCGCCGCACTGCTCGGCCAGGCTGTTGAAGAAGATGTCGATCGGCAGCGACAGCCCGTGCTCGGGCTTGGGCGCCAGCAGCAGGTGGTCGCCGGCGATGCGCATGGTCTTGCCCGGCGGGATCAAAAACACCGCGTTGGCGCGCAAGGGCATCTCGTGTTCTGCCACCACCACCGGCATGTCGGTGTAGCGCGCCAGCAGGTTGTCCATCATCGACTTGTGGTCGGGCGACAGGTGCTGCACCACCACCCAGGCCGCGCCGCTGTCGGCGGGCAAGGCCGTGAACAGCCGCTCCAGCGCGTCCAGGCCACCGGCAGAGGCACCGACGCCGACGATCCAGCCTTCGAACATGGCCGCGGTGGCGGGCAGCGGCGGCACGCCAGCGCTGGCGCGCGGATGCGGTGGATCCGAGAGGTCCGATGGAGCCGTGGTATCCGACAAGGGCGCGGCGCCTCCTGCTGACGGCAGCGGGTCGGCAGAGGACGCTCGGCGTCAGATGCCTGCCCGTGATGCAGTGTGTGGAAATGTTTTGCGAGCGGGAGTATCCACGAGCCGCGCTTCAGCGACGGGCGCGCTAACCCGCGGCGGTTGTGGGGAGCTGTCGGGGCATCGGGGGCATCGAGTGGGCGGTTTGGCGCGCTGGTGTCAATCCGGATGGAAGCGGACGCCCGCCGCCACGCCGCGCAGCACGCGCAGGATCTCGTCGCCATAGGCCTGCAATTTCTTGCTGCCGACGCCGCCGATGCCCGCCAGCGCCGTCAGGTCGGCCGGACGTTCCCGCGCCATCTCGGCCAGCGTGGCGTCGTGAAAGACGATGTAGGCGGGCAGGTTGTGTTCTCGCGCGACCTCGGCGCGCCAGGCCTTCAGGGCCTCGAAGCGCGCGGTGGCGTCGCCGTCCAGCGGCAATGGCAGTGGCTTGCCGGCGCGGGACGGGCTCGGGCCCGCACCCGCACCCGCACCCCCGGCGCTGCGGCTGCGCGCCGTGCGTCCGCGCGCCGGGGCCTCGGCGGCCACCCGCAGGCGCACGGGCACGGTGCCGCGCAATACCTCGCGCGCACTGGGCGCCAGCCCCAGCGTGTTCCATTCGCCTTCGGTGCGCAGGTGGCCCAGCGCGATCAATTGGCGCAGCACACCCCGCCACTGCGCCTCGGACACATCGGCGCCGATGCCCCAGGTGGACAGCGCCGTGTGCCCGAACTGGATCACTTTGTCGGTGGTCTTGCCGCGCAACACGTCGATCAGGTGCCCGGCGCCGAAGCTGGACGGCCCGCGCCCCTGTTCGTGCGCCTGCACGAAGCGCCAGATGCACGACAGCGCCTTGCGCGCGGCCTCGGTCGCGTCCCAGGTGTCGGGCTGGTTGACGCAGTTGTCGCAATTGCCGCAGGGACGGCTGTCTTCGCCGAAGTAGCCCAGCAGCCGCACGCGCCGGCAGTCGTGCGCCTCGGCCAGCGCCAGCAGGGCGTCGAGCTTGCTGCGCTGCAGGCGCTTGAAGTCCTCGCCGGCCTCGCCTTCGTCGATCATGCGCCGTTGGTTGACCACATCCGCCAGGCCATAGGTCATCCAGGCGTCGGCAGGCAGCCCGTCGCGGCCGGCGCGGCCGGTCTCCTGGTAATAGCTCTCGATGTTCTTGGGCAGGTCGAGGTGGGCCACGAAGCGCACATCGGGCTTGTCGATGCCCATGCCGAAAGCGATCGTGGCCACCATCACGATGCCTTCTTCGCGCAGGAAGCGGTCCTGGTGGCGCCGCCGCACCTCGGCGTCGAGACCGGCGTGGTACGGCAGCGCCGTGAAGCCTTCGCCGGTCAGCCAGGCGGCTGTGTCCTCGACCTTCTTGCGGCTTTGGCACTAGACGATGCCAGCCTCGTCTTCGTGCTCGTCGCGCAAAAAGCGCAGCAACTGCCGCTTCGGCTCGTCCTTCCCG
>JBBSCX010000225.1:0-6198 GCA_038249905.1 Burkholderiales bacterium | reverse complement strand
GCATGGCGCCGCGGCCCCGCTGGTGCAGCGCATCGCGCTGGGCCCCAGTCTGGGCCAGTGCTGCGGCGGTGTGGTGCATTTGCGCATCGCCTTGCTGGCCGACGACCCGCCGGCGGCCTGGCCTGCGCTGCCGCCGCTGTTCCACCTGCAGCTTTACGGCGCCGGCCATATCGGCCGCGCCATCGTCAGGCTGCTGGCCGACCTGCCCTGCCAGGTGGCCTGGATCGACGAACGCGACAGCGAATTTCCGTCCACGCCACTGCCGCCGCACATCCAGCGCGTCTGCGTCGAGCCGGTCGAGGCCGAGGTGCCGCACGCAGCGCCCGGCAGCTTCTATCTGGTATTGACGCACAGCCACGCGCTCGACCTGGCGGTCACGCGCGCCATCCTGGCGCGCGGCGACTTCGGCTACTTCGGCCTCATCGGCAGTGCCACCAAGCGCGCCAAGTTCGAGGCCCGGCTGCGTGAACGCGGCGTGGCCGATGCGATGCTTTCGCGCATCACCTGCCCCATCGGCATCGAGGGCGTGCGCGGCAAGGCGCCGGAAATCATCGCCGTCGGCGTGGTGGCGCAGTTGCTGCAGCGTGCGGCGGCCTGACGCTCGGCCGACGCTGTGTGCAGCGCGGCTAGGGGAGGATGAGCACAGCGGCCAGTCGCATCAGGGCGCGCGTCGGCGCCGCTTCAGGCCGCAGCCGCCGGCTTGCCTGCCGGGGCCGCCAGCACGACGCGGTTGCGCCCGCCGTGCTTGGCCTCGTACAGCGCTGCGTCGGCGCGTTCCAGCGCCTGCGTCCAGTCCTCGTCGGCGCCTTGCAGTGCCACGCCGAACGACGCGGTGACGTGGACCGCATGCCGTCCGACGGCAATGCTGAGCGCCTGCACCTGCAGCCGCAACCGTTCGGCCACGCGCCGTGCGGCCATCTCGGTCGCGGCGGGCAGGCGCAGCACAAACTCCTCGCCGCCCAGGCGCGCCAGCGTGTCGCCTTCGCGCGCGACGGCCTGCATGGCGGCGGCCAGGGCCTTCAGCACCACATCGCCGCCGTCGTGGCCGTGGGTGTCGTTGACCTGCTTGAAATGGTCGATGTCCAGCATCACCCAGGCCGGCTTACCCGAAGTCGACATCGGCGCTGTCGGCAGTGCGAGCGATGTGGCGAGATCGGTTGCTGGCACGGTCGCGCGCAGCGCCAGGCCGCGGCGGTTGAACAGCCCCGTCAGCGGGTCGGTCAGGGCTTCGCCCAGCAGTTGCTGGTGGCGCTGGTGTTCGTCGCTGACGTCGCGGATCACGGCCACATAGCCGCTGGTGCTGCCGTCGCTTTCCATCAGCGGCGTGACCACGCAGTCGCCCCACAGCACATGGCCGTCGGCATGGCGCCAGGGCGCCTGCAGATGGCACCAGCCCTGGCCCGCGACGGCATGGCCGATGGCTTCGAAACTGTGCGGCGTCACGGGCGCCTCGCCGGGCCCGGCGGCATCGGGTGCCAGCCAGTCCAGCAACAGCTGCCCCAGCGAGCTCGTCTCGGTGCGGCCCAGCAGGTGGCCCAGTGAGGGATTCCAGTCGTTGATGCGGCCGGCGCCGTCCAGCATCACCACGCCGTAACCCTCGATGTGTTCCAGCGCCAAGGCCAGACGGCGGCGCTGGCGGCCGAGTTCACGTTCCTGCTCGACCGTGGTGGTGATGTCCTCGACCACCAGCATGGTGCAGCGCGCGTCGGGCCGCACCAGGCGCAGCAGCAGGTGCAGCGGCCGCCCGTCGTGACGGCGCAGGCTGCTGCGGCGGGCCTCGCCCACCGCGCCCACCGTGCCTGCGCTGGCGCCCCAGTCTGCCGCCAGACCCGGACAAAGCGTTTCCAGCAGTGCCGGCCCGTCGGCGTGGCCGCTGTCCACATCCAGGTCCTGCAACAACTGCACGGCCTGTGGGTTCAGCATCTCGACCTCGCCCAAGGCACCGAAGCGCGCCACCGCCACCGGCATCAGGTAGATGAACTGCAGCAGGTCTTCGATCTCCTGCTGCAAGGAGGACAGGGGCAGGGGTGCGTTCATGGCGTTGGCCTTGGCGGTATCACCGACGGCATCACCGAAGGCATCGGCATGGGTATATGCGAAGGGCGCGGGCGAGGGCGAGGGCAAGGGCAAGGGCACATCGCTCAGCCCCAGCGCACCAGCAGGTGCATGTGCGTGGCGGCCTCGGTCTTCAGCAGGCGCAGCGTCACCGGCACAGGCTTCATGCGCAGCGCAAAGGTGTAGGCCATGGTGACGTCCAGCGACGTTTCGGCATATCGCTGCGCCACATGCCGGTTGTTGCTGCAGGGCGCGACCTCGCGAAAGAAGTGCCGGCCGAGCACCCGTTCGCGCGGCAGGCCGGAGTACCGCGATTCGGTGGCGTTGTAGCGCTGCACGATGCCGTCCAGTTTCATCTCGACGACGCCGAAAGGCAGGGCGTCGAGTTCCTCGTCAGACAGAGTGGGCAGCCATGCCGCCATTTCGGGGGCGTCAAAGGCCAGATCGTGGGTGACTTGCATGGGTTTGTCTCCGGGTGGGCGTTGTGGGCGTGGGCGGGCTGCTGGCCGCCCACTGAGGCATCAACGCACTTCACCTGCAGTGTGGGCAAAGGCAGACTGCGGCATGCCTCGAAATGAGCGGTTCGGCGACGTCTTTTCTACGCCGTCGGTGTCTGTTCGGCGCCGCCCGTTTGCGCGCCTGTTCTGCGCTGTCTGTGCCGCGCGCCGTGTGCCGCGAGTCAAGGCCCGACGGCTACAGTGCCGCCCCATGTTGCCATTGGTCCTGCGTCCTGCCGTGCCCGCCGACGCCCTACGGCTGGCGCAGATCCTCATCGACAGCCGGCGCGTGCACGTCGTCCATGCGCCCTTGGCCCACACCGACGACGAAGTGCGGGCATGGGTGCAGGCGGTGCTGGTGCCCGGTGGCGGTGTGACGGTGGCGCAGCAGGGGCCGGAGATGCTCGGCCTGATGGCAGTGGCGATCGAGCACGCTCCGGTCGAGCCCGCACCGCTGCCGGTGGGCTGGATCGAGCAGCTGTATCTGGACCCCGCAGTCACCGGCCGCGGCATCGGCAGCATGCTGCTGGCCCATGCCCTGGCCACGCTGCCGGCGCCGGTGCGCCTGTGGACCTTCCAGGCCAGCACGGGCGCGCGGCGCTTTTACGAACGCGGGGGCTTCGTGCCCCTGCAATTCACCGACGGCGCCGACAACGAACAACGCTGCCCCGACGTGCTGTACGAGCGCTGGACCGCGCCCGGCCCGCGCGTGCACTTGCGGCGCCTGCAGCCGCGCGACCTGGACGCTTTCTGCGCCTACCGCGGTGACGCCGATGTCGGCCGCTGGCAAGGTGGGTCGCCGATGCCGCCGGCGCAGGCGCTGGTGTTCCTGCAATTGATGCAGGCGGCGCCGCCACTGCAAGTGGGGGAGTGGCTGCAGCTGGGCATCGCGCGGCATGACAGGCCGGGCGTGGGTGGTGTAGGCGGTGTGGGTGATGTGGGCGGTTTGGGTGGCATGGGTGGAGTGGGTACTTCGGGCAAAGAGGCCGGTGGAGGCAGCGCAAGCATTGAGGGTGGCCCGGACAGCGACGACCGCCTGATCGGCGACATCGGCCTGCTGCGCCACGACGCGGCGCGGCTGGAGATCGGCTTTACGCTGGCGGCCGGCTCACAGGGCCAGGGCCTGGCGGCCGAGGCGATCGGCCTGTGCCTGGGTTGGCTGTGGACCCTGCCCGGGCTGCAGCAGGTGCTGGCCACCACCGATGCCCGCAATGCGCCGTCGGCACGCCTGCTGCAGCGCCTGGGCTTCGCGCGGGTGGCGGTGCGGGAGACCACCTTCCGCGGCGAGGACTGCACCGAATGGGACTTCGTGCTGACGCGGTCCGGCTGACCGTCAGCGGTCAGCGGTCAGCGGGCAACGAACAACGGACAACGGACAACGGACAACGGACAACGGTCAACGGTCCACGGTCCACGGACAACGACCATCGGACCGCGGCAAAACCCACCGACGCGTCCAGCCCGTTGCCGCAACGGCGCTCAGCGCCCCTCGAACTTCGGCGCCCGCCGCTGCAGCATGGCCGCCAGGCCTTCTCGCAAGTCGGTGCTTGCAGCGCAGGCATCGAAGCGTGCCTGCAGCGCCCCGGCATCGGCCGCCCCGGCAGCGATGTCGTTCAGCGACAGCTTCATGCCCTGCACCGCCAGCGGCGCGCCGCTGGTCAGGGTGGCGGCCAGCGCATCGACCTCGGCGTCCAGCGCTTCGGGCGCCACCAGCGCGTCCAGGAAACCCACGGCAAGCAGTTCATGGTCCTGCAGCGTGGGCGCGCACAGAAACATGCGCCGGGCCGCCGCCAGCCCCAGCAGCGCCACGGCGCGCCGCAGCCCGCCGGCGGGGTAGTGCAGACCGATCTGCGCCGCCGGCATGCGCTGTGTCATGCCGTGCACGCCGATGCGAAAGTCGCAGGCCAGCGCCAGGTCGGTGGCGCCGCCGAACACACCGCCGTTCAGCCGCGCGATGCTGGGTTGCGGCAGCGCCTGCAATGCGTCGGTGGTCTGGTCGAACAGCAGCGGGTCGGTCTGCGTGGGTTGCGGTGATGCAGCGGGTGATGCGGCGGGTGATGCCGTCGTTGGTGCCGTCGTTGGTGCAGTCGTTGGTGCAGCGGGTGAGGCGGAAATCTCGCCGAGATGAAAGCCGGCGCTGAAGCTGCGTCCTTCGCCCGTCAGCACCAGCACGCGCACCTCGCGGTCGGCCGCCACCTGCGCCAGTTGCTGCTGCAGGCAGTGCAGGTCGCTGCGGTGCAGTCGGTTGTGGCGCAGCGGGCGCCGCAGCGTGATGGTGGCGCGGGCCGTGGTGGCGTCGATGTGCAGCAGCGGCGGCAGGCCGTCGCCGCCGTCGCGTGCTGCTTCAGTCATGTTCTTCAGCCATGCTCGGCCTCGAAGTCGAACAGGTACTGCACCAGCGCCTGCACGCCCGCCAGCGGCATGGCGTTGTACAGCGATGCGCGCATGCCGCCGACCACCCGGTGGCCCTTCAGCTGCACCATTCCGCGCGCCCGGGCGCCGGCCAGAAAAGCCGCGTCCAGCGCCGGGTCGCGCAGGTGGAAGGGCACGTTCATCCACGACCGGCTGTCGGGCGCCACGCGGCTGCTGAAGTAGCGCGACGCGTCCAGCGCGTCGTACAACAGCGCCGCCTTGGCCTGGTTGTGCGCTGCCATCGCCGCCAGCCCGCCCTGCTGCTCGATCCAGCGGAACACCAGCCCGGCGATGTAGATGGCATAGGTGGGCGGCGTGTTGTACATGCTGCCGTGTTCGGCCACGACGCTGTAGTCGAAAGCCGTGGGTGTGCAGTGCAGGGCATGGCCCAGCAGGTCTTCGTGCACGATGACGAGGGTCAGGCCGGCCGGGCCGATGTTCTTCTGCGCGCCGCCATAGATCAGGCCGTAGCGCGACACGTCCACCGGCCGCGACAGGATGTCGCTGGACATGTCGGCCACCAGCGGCACCGCGCCGACATCGGGCGTGAAGTGCATCTGCACGCCGTCGATGGTTTCGTTGCTGCACACATGCACGTAGGCCGCGCCGGGGTCGAGTTGCCAGGTGTTGCGTGGAGGCACGGCCAGGGTGCCGCTGGCTTCGTTGCTGGCCGCCACCTGCACACGCCCGTACTTCGCGGCCTCGGCCATGGACTTGCGGCTCCACTGGCCGCTGTCGACGAAGTCGGCGCGGCCGGCAGCACGCCCATCCGGCCCGGCGCGGCCGATCAGGTTCATCGGCACGATGGCGTTCTCGGCCAGCGCACCGCCCTGCATGAACAGGATGCGGTGGGTGGCGGGCACGGCCAGCAGGCGGCGCAGCAGGTCCTGGGCCTCGGCGGCGATGGCCGTGAATTCAGGGCCGCGGTGGCTCATTTCCATCACCGACATGCCGCTGCCCTGCCAGTCGAGCATCTCCGCGGCCGCCTGGCGCAGCACGGGTTCGGGCAGTGCGGCCGGGCCGGCGCTGAAGTTGAAGACACGGGTCATGGGGGTGGGGCTGCGGTTCGGGTGCAAGGGATTATCCGGACGGCCCGCAGTCCCAACGTGGGCCAGCGCCTTGCCGTCGCTCTGCCGCAGTGAGAGCATGTGCGGCGCCCCCATAACCATCACATCCAGGAGACCCGCCATGAGCAAGTCCATGATCGACGCCGACGCCCTGATCAACGCCTTCG
>JBBSCX010000224.1:0-6230 GCA_038249905.1 Burkholderiales bacterium | reverse complement strand
CGAGGGTTTTGATGTCCTGAAGAGCTGATCTCGATCCCGCCTGGGAGTGCTTGATGACACTGAAGCTTCCGTCTGTCTCCAGCACCACGGCATCGACGTCTTCGAGCGCTGCGATGCCGGCAGCGCGGACCGCCGCGCGAATAACGCGCTGCGGGCGCAGCCTCCGATCAGCGTTCGGCCGTGAATCGGAAGCATGGCGCACGCACAGCCGCAGACCCGCCGCCCGGCTCGATGAGGGCGCTGCTCGATTGCGCGCACCATCGCGTCGAACCCAGCTGCTGCAAACGCCCGTCGGACTCAAACGCACGAAGCGATCGGCACGACGGGCGGACCGCGCCGTGCCCCAGTCCGCGTCGATGCGGTGGGAGTGTCCCCGGAGGGACTGCTGCTGGAGCGGCAGCAGGCACAGCCGGAGCCGGGGCGGGCGCCGCCCGAGGTGGTGCGACCGGCAAGAATCGAACTTGCGACTAAGCCTTCGGAGGGCCCAATGATATCCACTTCACCACGGTCGCAGAGCGGTTCTCGATTCTACGCCGGGGCGCCCGGCGCGGAGTGAGGGCGCGGCCTCAGCGCGGCCCGATGGCGTTGGGCGCAAGGCCTGACAACGGTCTGGCGGCGGGGCGCGCTGCCTATAATCTCAGGGTTTTGCCCGGGGTGTGCGCGACACCTGTGACGCCGGGCAAGTCCACTGGACTTCTGAGGACGGCATGAGCGGCAACACCGAACAGCAGCACCCTGGCGCAGAGCACGACGTCAGCCACGACCTTCCCCACGAAGGGCCGATCAAGACGCCAAAGCAGTTGATCGCGGCGGTGGTGGCTTCATTTGTCATCCCCATCATCGCCATCATCCTGCTGGTCAACTACGTCGACTTCGGTCCCAAGCCGGCGGCCGGCAGCACCGGACTGGGGCCGGAGGCGGTCGCCGAGCGGCTGCAGCGCGTGGGCCGCATCGAACTGCGGGACGTCACTGACGCGGCCACGCTGCGCACGGGCGAGCAGGTCTATGCCGTCCAGTGTTCGGCCTGCCACAACGCCGGCGTGGCCGGTGCGCCGAAGCTGGGCGACGGACCGGCCTGGGCGCCGCGCATCGCCACCGGTTACGAGACCTTGCTGACCTCGGCGCTGAAGGGCAAGGGCGCGATGGGTGCGCAAGGCGGTGGCGATTACTCCGACTTCGAGATCGCGCGCGCCGTGGTGTACATGGTCAACCAGTCGGGCGGCAAGCTCGCTGAACCGGCGGCGCCTGCCGCGGCAGCCAGCGCACCGAACTAGCGCAAGAAAACCGGCGCTGCGAACCGAGGGCGAGCGCTGGCCGCTGCAGCCACAGCGCAAGCAACGCAGGCACCGCGGTTACCAGGCACCGCAGGCACCGCAGGCACCTCAGGTGCCGCTTGCCGGCTTGGGTTTGGGCACCGGCTTGAGCACATAAGCGCACCGCGCCGGCAGCGCCGCCGATTGCACGGGCTGCGGGGACCAGGCGCGCACCGACAGCGTTTCCGCCGAGGCTTCGCCCGGGCGGGGCGCCTCTGCCGCCGTTGCTTGGGTCGCCCAGGTTGCCCGGGTTGCCCGGCCTGTTTCTCCGGGCAGCTTCATCGCCGCGCGTTCGACCGCCCCCACCGCGACGTCCATGTCCAGACTGTGTACCAGTCCCGGGCCCAGGTCGGTCAGCAGCAGCAGCCGTCCGGCTTCGTCCAGCAGGCTGGACTGCACCTGCGCCGGCCGCCCGGTGTGGCTGTGCACCGTGGGCCAGTCGCAGTCCGGCATCTGCTGCAAGCGCCAGACCCAGGGTGTCAGCTCGAGTTCGACGTAGACGCGCTGCGGCCCGTTCTGGAAGAACCAGGCGCCGTCGGCGTCGCAAGCGTAGTTGCGGCCGATGAAATTGCGCAGCCCTTCATGGTCGATGCGGCTGCCCTTGACCTGCGGAAAGGGGCCGGCGGCCTGGGTGCGGTCGTCGCGCATGTACCAGTCGCCGCGCGCATCCAGCGCCAGCCAGCCGTGGCAGTGCGGCACGTTGGGCCACTTGCGCAGCGCGGCAGCGACGATCTCGTCCATCACTCGACACTACACCGCGGCGCAGTGCCCGGCTGCGGGCATGGGTTCAGGCGCGCAGCGCCAGCCAGTCGGCCACGGCCCGGGGCATGGTTTGCACGGCGCCCGGAAAGCGCCCCTGCGGAAAGCCCACGTGTCCGCCATGCGCCGGGCGCCACACCTCGACCTGCGAGCCGGCGCCGGGTGGGCCCGGCCCCGGCAGCGATGCCGCCGGCACGAAGGGGTCGTTGCCGGTATTGAGCACCAGCGCCGGGATGCGCAGCCGCGCCAGGTGCGGCAGGGCCGAGGCCCGCGCCCAGTAGTCGGGCGTGTCGGCAAAGCCGTGCAGTGGGGCGGTGAAGGCGTCGTCGAACTCGTAGATGGTGCGTGCCGCGGCCACCTTGTCGCGGTCGAACAGGCCCGGGTGCTGCGCCCATTTGGCCATCGCCTTGGGTTTCATCGTGGCCAGGAACATGCGCGCATAGACCAGGCGGTTGAAGCCGCGGTCGATGGCCGCGCCGGCGGCGGCCAGGTCGATGGGCGAACACACCGCCGCCACCGCCGCCGCTGTGGTTGCGGCGCTGTCGCCGGCTTCCTGCGCCCAGCGCAGCAGGGCGTTGCCGCCCAGCGAAATGCCCACCACCAGCAGCGGCGCGGCGCTGGTGCTGCGCAGGCGCTGCAGGATCCAGGCGATCTCCTCGAAGTCGCCGGAGTGGTAGGCGCGCGGGGCCAGGTTCAGTTCGCCCGAGCAGCCGCGGAAGTGAGGCACGCTGAAGTGCCAGCCACGCCGCTGTGCCTCGGCCGCGAAGCCCAGGCCGTAGTGGCTGGCGCTGGTGCCTTCCAGGCCGTGGAACATCACCAGATGTCTGGGTGCGTGGCCATGGGGTGTGTGGCCTTCGCCGCTGTCTGTGCCGCTGTCCGTGCCCCTGTCTGCGCCCCTGTCTGCGCCTTGACCTGCGCCGCGTGGCTCGGCTGCCGTCAGATGGTCGACATCGATGAAGTCGCCATCGGGCGTGGTCCATCGCTCGCGACTGAACGCCGGTGCGGGCCCGCGCTGCGGCCGCGCCACGCGGGCGGCCCAGATCGTCTGCAGGTTGCCGCCCGGCAGCCAGGCCGGGGCAAGGTAGTCGTTCAATGGATCGGGGGCCCGCAGTGCATCAGTGCAGGACGGTCCGTGGGTCGTTGCCGCCTCTTCCGGTGTGGCCAGTGCTGAGGGTGTTGACCGCCTCGGCGGTGCCCGGGCTGGCGTGGTGTGCCGCCAGCCGCCAGCCCTGCGCGGTCTTCAGGTAGACATTGGTGGCCAATACCCAGGCCGTGCGCGGACCCTCGGGGGTGGTGATGTCGATGGCCTCGACCAGGTGGTGCACGGCAGTGGTCAGCGTGTGCAGGCGCCGCACCTGCTCGGGACGCACGGGGATGGCGCCGTTGGCAAAGATGGCCTCGAAGCTGGCGCGTATGGCCTCGGTGCCGATCACGCGCGGGCCCCCCGGATGCACGCAGAAGACCTCGTCGTCGTCGGCCCACAGCGACATCAGCAGCGCCAGGTCGCCGCGTGACAACGCTTCGTACAGCGCGGTCTCGACCTCCTCGGACGAGCCGGCGAACAGCGCGCCGGGCAGGGGTGGGCGTGACATGACGGGAATTGTAGGCAAGGACTGCAAGCGACTGAAGGCCGCTCGACAGCGGGTCGAAGTGCGATCCGTTACATGTAGTTTCAGTACATTGACGCGCGCCCGGCCCAACGGACAAACCCGATGAAGCGACGCCCCTGCGCGTCACCACAATGGAGAGAAGCGAAATCAGGACGACCCTTGCGGGCGACCGTTCCTTTCCATGGCTCGGGTAATCCCGGGCTTCGTGATGTAGTTTTACTTCAATAACATTCGACCGATGCCTGATTCGGCCGCCGCGGTGCATACGCCCCCCCGCGCCTGGCGCCAGGCCCCGAACAAGATTCGATGGAGACACCCATGAGCCAGCCGAACCCGCCCGGACCCTGGACACGCGCCCGCCGATGGCTGCTGGCACTGGCCGGCGCGGCGTTGCTGAGCGCTTGCGGTGGCGGTGACGGTGGCGGCGGCAGCCCGGCGCCCGCACCTGCGCCCGTACCCGTTCCCGACGCGCGGCTGGAAATCGGCAACGCCAGCGCCTTTGCCAGCATCCTCAACGCCGTGCCGGTCGGTGGCGGAGGTGGCGGGGGCGGTGGGGGCGGCGGCGTGACGCCGACCACGCTGACGATCCATTTCAAGCGCGCCGGCGGCGACTACAGCGGCTGGACGCTGCACACCTGGGATGCGGCCGAAGAGACGACCTGGACCAACGGCCGCGTGGCCACCGGCACCGACAGCTTCGGCGTCATCTACGAAGTCCCCCTGCGCGCCAACAGCGGCCGCGTCGGCTACATCTTCCACAAGGGCGACGACAAGGCCCACGCCGACGACCAGTTCTACACGCTGCAGCCGGGCCGCAACGTCATCTGGCGCATTGCCGGCGACAACACCACCTACACCAGCAACCCCGACGGCGCGGCCACACCCGACATCCGCACCGTGCGTGTGCACTACAAGCGCTTCGCCGCCGACTATGGCAACTGGGGCCTGCACCTGTGGCCGAGCAACGGCATCGACACCGGCCGCATGCCCGCCGGTGTGGCGCTGGACCAGTGGGCCAACCCGGTGCAGTTTGCCGCCATGCCGGGCTACAGCGCCGGCTTCGGCGAGGTCGTGTTCGACATCCCCGTGTTGAACCCAACCGGCGACGCCAGCCGCAGCGGCGTCGAATTCATCATCCACGGCAACCCGCCCAACAGCGACGACAAGGACGGCCGCAACAACAACATCCGCGTCGACTATGCGGCGCTGACCGTGACGGCCCAGGTCGGGCAGGTGTGGCTGGTGCAGGGCGACGCCGCGGTCTACACCGCCGCGCCCGACACCCGCAGCGCCAGCACCCGCGATGCGCGGGCGGTGTGGCTGAACCGGCAGTTGGTGAAATGGCCACGGGTGGCCGCGGGCGGCACGGTCAAGCTGTACCACTCGGCCACCGGTCAGATCTTGGCGCCGCTGGACGGCAAGGTGACGGGCGCCGACGCTGCGATCACGCTCGACGCCTTTGCCGGCACCGTGCCGGCGGCCGTGGCCGATCGCTTCCGCTGGGTCGATGCCGGTGCCGTCTACGAGGTGCGCGCCGCCGACCGCGCCAACCTTGCGACCCTGCACCGCAGCCAGCTCGTGCTGGTGCAGGAGAACGCTACCGGCGACGTGCAGAACGCCACCACCACGCAGTTGGCGGGTGCGATGGACGACCTGTTTGCCACTGCCAAGGACGTGCCCGACCTGGGCGTCAGCATCGCCGGCGGTCAGACGCGCTTCAAGCTCTGGGCGCCGACGGCGCAGAAGGTGCTGGTCTTCACCTACGACACGCCCACCGGCCCGGCGGTGACGGTCGACGAGATGGTGCGTGACGCCGCCACCGGCGTCTTCAGTGCCAGCCGCGCTGGCGACCTTTCGGGCAAGTACTACAAGTTCGCGGTCGAGGTCTTCGTGCGCGGCGTGGGCCTGGTGCGCAACCTCGTCACCGACCCCTATTCCGTCAGCCTGAACACCGACAGCCAGCGCAGCTACATCGCCGACCTGGCGGCCGCCAACCTGAAGCCCGCGGGCTGGGACGGGTCCGCCATCCCGAACCGCGTGGCCGCCGCCACCGACATGGTGGTGTACGAATTGCATGTGCGCGACTTCTCGGCCGGCGACACCACCGTGCCCGCGGCCCGACGCGGCAAGTACAGCGCCTTTGCCGAGACCGCGGGCAACGGCTGGAAGCACCTGAAGGCGCTGGGCGATGCCGGCGTCACCGACGTGCACCTGCTGCCGGTGTTCGACATCGCCAGCGTGCCCGAAGCCGGTTGCACCACACCCGCCCCGGCCGGCGCGCCCGACGCCCAGACGCAGCAGGCGGCCGTCACCGCCACTGCCGGGGCCGACTGCTTCAACTGGGGCTATGACCCATGGCACTTCAACGCCCCCGAAGGCAGCTATGCCAGCGACCCGGCCGACGGCGCCGTGCGCATCCGCGAGTTCCGGCAGATGGTGATGGGCCTGCATGCCGCCGGCCTGCGCGTGGGCATGGACGTGGTCTACAACCACACCACCGCCAGCGGCCAGAACGCCAAGAGCGTGCTCGACCGCATCGTTCCAGGCT
>JBBSCX010000223.1:0-6232 GCA_038249905.1 Burkholderiales bacterium | reverse complement strand
GCGCTGGCCGCCGGGCCGATGCACACCGCCTCGTCGGCCAGCTTGACGTATTTGGCCTCGCGGTCGGCCTCGGAATAGACCACCACCGCCTTGATGCCCATCTCCTTGCAGGCACGCTGGATGCGGAGTGCGATCTCGCCTCTGTTCGCAATCAGGATTTTCTTGAACACGCCGTCAGTCCCGCTTCATTCGACGATGAACAGCGGCTGGCCGAATTCGACCGCCTGACCGTTCTCGCACAGGATGCGCAGCACCTTGCCGCTGGTGTCGGCCTCGATTTCGTTCATGATTTTCATGGCCTCGATGATGCAGACCGGCTGACCTTCCTTGATCGCGTCGCCGAGTTCGACAAAGGCCTTGGCGCCCGGGTTGGCCGAGCGGTAGAAGGTGCCGACCATCGGTGACTTGACGACACGGCCGGTCTCGGCAGGCGGCTCGGCGGGTGCCGCGGGCGCTGCAGGCGCGGCTGCGGCGGCAGCGGAGGGCGGCTGCGGCGCCATGGTCGCGTAGACGGGTGCAGCGACCGGCGGGCCGGCCTTGACGATGCGCACCTTGCCTTCGGCTTCGGTGATCTCCAGTTCGGAAATGTTCGACTCCGACACCAGGTCGATCAGCGTCTTGAGTTTTCTCAGGTCCATGGGCTTGTCCTCGTTACTTGTTTGCTGACTGTCAAGCCGGCCGATCGCTGCGGCCGCGGGCGGAATGGTTCAAGCGGGTGAATGGCTGCCGGCGGGCAGCAGGTGCTTCAGCGCGTGCTGCAGCGCCAGCCGGTAGCCGTCGGCCCCCAGGCCGCAGATCACGCCCACGGCCAGATCGGAAAAATACGAATGCCGGCGGAACGGCTCACGCCGGTGGATGTTGGACAGATGCACTTCGATGAAGGGCAGGGCCACCGCGGCCAGCGCGTCGCGCAGCGCGATGCTGGTATGGGTGTAGGCGCCCGGATTGATGACGATGCAGCGCGTGCCGTCGTCGCGGGCGGCCTGGATCCGGTCAATCAGCACGCCCTCGTGGTTGCTCTGCAGGCTGTCCAGCTTCACGCCGGCAACGGCCGCGAACTTGGTCAGATCGGCGTCGATCTCGTCCAAAGTCACTTTCCCGTACACCTGGGGCTCGCGCAGGCCGAGCAGGTTCAGGTTGGGTCCATGCAGGACGAGGATGGACATTGAAATTGTGTCAAGCCGTGTCGAAGGCTGGACTTTACGCGCTTTGGACGCAGTTCCGTACCATTTTGATGACTTTGGCTGAGACGATGGCCTCAGACGGCGCGAGCCCAGGCCGCCAGTTCATCGAAGGAGGTCTCGCCCAGCTTGCGCTGAACGATGCGGCCCCGCGCGTCGAAGACGACGGTGAAAGGCAGGGCGCCGCGTTCATTGCCCAGGCGCCGGCTGAGGTCGGTGCCTTCCAGCCCGGCCAGGCCGATGGCGAAACTGACCGGCACGCGCTGCAGGAACTGGCGCACGGGTGTCGGGCTGTCCACCGCCAGCCCCACCACCTGCCAGCCCTGGGGCGCGAAGGTGGTCTGGAAGCGGTCCAGTTCCGGCATCTCCTTGATGCAGGGCGGGCACCAGGTGGCCCAGAAGTTCAGCACCAGCGGGCGCCCGCGCAGCCCGGCCATGGCGAGTTCGCCGCCCTCGGGGCGGGTGAAGCTCAGGCCCCAAAGCCCGCCGCTCTCGGCCAGGGCGGCGGCGTCGAGTGCTTCTTGCGTGGCCGCGCGGCGTTGGAGGCCGAGCTGCCAGCCCAGCCCGGCGGCGCCGGCGGCCAGGCCCACGGCGCCCAGTGCCAGCAGTTGTCGGCGCCGGTTCATGGCCGCAGGGTCCCGCTGCCCGTGGTGTCCACCGCGGCCGCGCCTGGCGGTGCAGCGGCCGCCATCAGGCGCTGCAGCGCCGCCAGGTCGCCGCGCCAGCTGCGGCCGCGGGCGTCGGGCTTGAGTGCGCCGCGCTGGTCGTCGCGGTCGCGCAATATCAGGTGCAGGGTCACGAGCTCGCCCAGCGCGCGACTGGTGTGGCCGACGGTGAGCACGTTGACGGGTTCTGCGCTCGACCCGCCGGGGCGGTTGATCTGCCCTACGTCGTAGTCGACACCGGCGTTGACCAGGGCCAGCTCGGCCGCCTTGGTGTCGTCGCAGTACAGGTCCAGGTGCACGGCAGAGCGCCGCGTCGCCGTGCCACGCCAGGCGGCGCCCGACAGATGCGGGCGGAACTCGGCCAGGCGTTGCATCCATATCAGGGCGACCTCGCGCAGGGCCTGCAATTCGGCCGGCTGGGTATCGGCATGGAACAGGGCGATGTGTTCGCGCACCTCGTCCTCGAGCGCCTCGTTGTCGGGCAGTTCCAGCCGGCGCCCGCCGTGGCCGCCCCGGCGGCCGAGCTCGACGGCCGCCTTGCGCTTGGCGGCGCCGTATTCCATGCCTTCGTCCACCACCAGGCGGGCGGCGGTGGCGGCGATCTGTTGCAGGGCGTCGTTCATGCGGTCAGGTGGGGACGGGTTGAAGGCGGGGAGGGACGAAGGCGGCGAGAGGCAAAGGCAGGTGAGGTCGGCAGAGGACTGAAGGGGACCGTGCTTCGGCGCGGGCCGTCAAGGCAACTGCACGTCGCCCATGCGCGCTGCGATGGTCGCAGCCCGGCCGCTGACATAGGCCGAGCCGGGATTCTTCTCGAAGCGCTTGGGGGCCGGCAGCATCACCGCCAGCCTTGCGGCCTGCGCCGGGCCCAACTGCGCGGCATCGACGCGGAAGTAGTGGCGCGAAGCCGCCTGGGCGCCGAACACGCCCTCGCCCCACTCGACGTTGTTCAAGTAGATCTCCAGGATGCGCTGTTTGCTCAGGAAAGTCTCCAGCCACAGCGCCAGCACCAGTTCCTGCGCCTTGCGCGGCACCGTGCGTTCACCCGACAGCAGCAGGTTCTTGGCCAGTTGCTGGGTGATGGTGGACCCGCCGACCACCTTGGGCGCGCGGGCCGGCCGGCCGGCCCGCGCATCGGCGGACTGACGCGCGGCCAGACGTTCGGCGCGTTCTGCCGCGCGTTCGTTGCGCCGCCAGGCCTGTTCGATGGCTTCCCATTCCACGCCCGGATGCTCGACGAAGCCGGCGTCTTCGCTCGCGATGACGGCGCGTTTCAGGTGGCGCGACAGCGCGGCGTCGTCGGCCCACTGCTGCGACCACAGCACCTGACCACGGCTCGCCAGCAGCCGCCAGGCCTCGCTGCGCTGAAAGGCGGTGGACTGCGGGTCGACGACGGCCATCAGCGCGACTCGCGCAGCGAACACGATCTGCAGCGCAACCAGGCACAAGGCCAGCAGCGCCAGCAGTCGCCCCAGGTGGGCCCAGACGGGGCTGCGCGCCTTGCGGGCGTTCATGCCGCGTCGACCTCGGCGCGCAGCCCGGCCAGCACCGGCGCGGTCTCAGGCCGCACACCGCGCCAGACGAAGAAGGCCTCGGCCGCTTGTGCCACCAGCATGCCCAAGCCGTCGCGCGGCACCGCGCCGGCCGCCGCCGCCCAGGCCAGGAACGGCGCGGCGGCGGGGCCGTACATCAGGTCCACCGCCAATGTGCCGGGGCGCAGCACGGCGGCGGGCACCGGCGACGCGACACCGGCCAGGCTGCTGGCGCTGGCGTTGATCACGAGGTCGAACCCCGTCCCTGGCGCCGCCAGTGGCGCCGTCGACAAGGCCACCGCCTGCGCCGTCGCCAGTGCGGCATGGCGTGCCGCCAAGGCCGTCGCCCGGTCGGCGCTGCGGTTGACCAGCACCAGCGCGGCCGGCCGCGCCTGCAGCAGCGGCCCCAGCACGCCGGCGGCGGCACCGCCTGCGCCGACCAGCAGCACGCGTGCGCCGGCCAGGCTGAATGCGGCGTGTTGCACCAGGTCGTGCACCAGGCCGACGCCGTCGGTGTTGTCGCCCAGCCAGCCCACGGGGCCCGGGGCGTCGAAGCGCAGCGTGTTGACGGCCTGGGCCAGCGCCGCGCGCGGCGTCAAACGGCCCGCCATGCTGCCCACCAGACGTGCCGCCTCGAACTTGAAAGGCACGGTGACATTGCAGCCGCGGCGCGCCGGGTCGGCGGCGAAGTCGCGCAGTGCGGCCTCGAAGCCGGCCGCATCAAACCCGCAGTCCAGCCGGCTGTAGGTCAGAGCCTGGCCGGTCTGGGCGGCAAAGGCGGCGTGGATCCGCGGGCTGCGGCTGTGCGCGACAGGGTGGCCGAGCACCGCGTACTGGTCCAGCGGGGTGGCGGTTCGAGGTGTCTCGGAAGTCATTTCCAGCAGGTGAGTAGAAATTCAGTCAGGGCTGTGGTCCTTGGCGCTGGGTGCCGCCAACGCCGCATGGATCGCAAGGACTCGGCCAAGCTTCCCGCCACGGAACCGGCTCTGGCGGGCCGGTGGCGGACGGCCCCCCTGCGGGGCAGCGAGCGCAAGCGAGCTTGGGGGCTCCATCTCAGCGGTTGCTCAGCGTTGTCTCGAGCCCCTCGTCGCGCGTGAAGCGAAAGCGCGAGGTGACGACGATCTGGTCGGCCTGCGCCCGCATCGCCGGCGTGAAGGGGCCGAAGGGCGCGGCGGCGCGCACGATGGCCAGCGCCTGCTGATCGAGCACGCGGCTGCTGCTGGGGCGCACGATGTCGGCCTCGACCACGCGGCCGGTGGCGTCGACCGTCACGTTCATGGTCAGCTCGCCGTACAGCTTCTGCCCGCCGAGTTCCGGGAAGTTGCGCGTGCCGCGGTCCTCGATGCGCCGGCGCAATGCGTCGTAGTACAGCGCGTAGGTCTCCTCGCGCGTGGCCGGGCTGATGTAGCGCTTGCGGGGACGCGCGTTCTCGTCGTTGATGCGCTTTTCGATCTCGGCCAGCAGGCGCAGCAGCTGGCGCCGGCGTTCGTCCTGGTCGAGCTGGTCCGGCGTGCCGCCCACACGCTGCGGGTCCGGCGGCGGCAGCGCCGCCATCTCGCGCCGGATCTGCGCCAGCAACTGCTGCTGTTCCTGTTGCATGCGGTCGATGCGGCGGCGTGCGTCGTCGGCGGCGTCGCCGATCTGGGCCACCGGGGCCGGCGGCAAGGGGCTGGTGGCGCGGCCCTGGTCGGCCTCGCCGCCGCCGGCCAGGTTGGCCTGTGCGATGGCCTGCGCCACCGGCGGTGGCTCGGCCGAGCGGGCATTGACCAGCACCACCTCCAGCGGCGTGTCCTTGAACACGCGGTTGAAGCTCTCGGGGTCGACGAAGCGCACCGTCAGCAGGGCCACATGCACGGCGGCCGAGGCCAATAGCGCCCAGTGCAGCGCGCTCAGCGTGCCCAGCCAGCGCGGCCAGCGCGACCCGGCGCCGAGTGCCGCGCCGAGGGTTCGCCGCGGCGGGCGCGGCGTGGCCCCGGCCGGCGGCAGGCCGCCGGGCGACTTGCGCCGCTCGGGTTGGCCGGCGCCACGCAGGTCGCGGCGGGCCTTGCGCCGGTCCTGGATGCCGCTCATCGCCGCGGGGCTGTCATGGCGCCCATGCCTGCGCTGAGGCGCTCAGCCGGCGGCGGCGGGCCGGTCGCCGGCCGCGCCCCCATCGGCGCCAGCCGATGCCGTTTCGGTCCTGGCGTCAGCCGATGCCGTCTCCGTCGCGGCGCCTGTCGGTGCCATTCCGGTCTCGACGTCGTCCAGGCTGATGGCCAGCGCCAGCGGTGCCGCGCCGGCCTCGTCGTCGTCGGCGGCGGCCTCGTCGGCCGCGGCCTGGTCGTCAGCCGGCCGCCCCGCCGTGGCCGCATCGGCATCCAGCCGCGCCGCCAGCACGGCGTGCAGTTCCAGCGTCAGCCCGTCGCTGCCGGTGATGCGCGCCCGCACCCGCGCGCCGCGCGGCAGGCTTTCGGTGCCGGGCAGGCGGAACACCAGCGGCACGGTCTCGGCGCGCACCAGACCGTCCTTCATCACCGCGGCGTCGATCTCGGCCACGCCCTGCTGCTGCAGCCAGCGCAGCGTCCACCAGCGCTCGATGCCGTTCTGGAAGTCGTTGTAGGCCGCATAAGCGGCGTCGAAGGCCGAGATGATTGAAAACAGCGCCGCGTCGCGTGGCTTGAAGGGCGCGGCCAGCGCGGCGGTGCGGCCATGCTTGGCGCAGGCGATGATCTGCCACTGGTTGACCAGGTCGACATAGCGCCGCAGTGGAGATGTGGCCCAGGTGTACTGCGCCACGCCCATGCCGGCATGCGGCGCGGGCTTGACGCCCATGCGCACCTTGATGCCCGGCGCCATGCTGGCCTGGCTGCGGTAGATG
>JBBSCX010000222.1:0-6284 GCA_038249905.1 Burkholderiales bacterium | reverse complement strand
GGCCGCGTGCGCCCCGAGACCATCATCCAGACGGCGCCCGGCCGCATCACCATCACCGGTGCCACCATCAGCGACGCGCACTCACATGGTCCCTTGTCGGTCACCGAGGTGATCCAGAAGTCCAGCAACGTCGGCACCGTGAAGATGGCGATGGACATGCCGGCGCGCGAGAGTTGGGAGATGTACACCGCCATCGGCATCGGGCAGAAGCCGCAGCCGGAGTTTCCGGGCGTGGTGACGGGCCGGCTGCGTCCGCACAAGAGCTGGCGCCCGGTGGAGCAGGCGACGATGAGCTACGGCTACGGCCTGTCGGCCAGCCTGCTGCAACTGGCCCGTGCCTACACCGTGTTTGCAGGCGACGGTGCCTTGCTGCCGGTGACGCTGCTCAAGCGCGATGAGGCCACCGACACGCCGGTGGTGGGCCAGCATGTGTTCTCGGCGCGCACCGCCGCGCAGGTGCGCGAGATGCTGCGCCTGGCCGCGGGCCCGGGCGGCACGGCACCGGCGGCGCAGGCCATCGGCTACAGCGTGGGCGGCAAGACGGGCACGGCGCGCAAGCAGATCGGCAAGACCTATTCCGACAAGTACCGCTCGTGGTTCGTCGGCCTGGCGCCGGCCAAGGACCCGCGCATCATCGTCGCGGTGATGGTGGACGAGCCGGGCAAGGGCGTCTACTACGGCGGCCTGGTGGCTGCGCCGGTGTTCAGCCAGGTGGTGCAGCAGACCCTGCGCATGATGAACGTGGCGCCCGACATCGAGGTGCAGGCGCAGATCACGGCGCGCCCGGTGGCGGCCGAGGTGGAGAGCTTCTGAGCATGGGACCCGCTTTGTCATCGCCACTGCCACAACCACTGCCACTGCTGCCCGGCCCCAGTGCGGCTGCCGCGTGGTTGGGTGCGCGGATGGCCGGTGCCGGCGCCTTGCGCAGCGACAGCCGCGCCGTGCAGCCCGGCGACGCCTTCATCGCCTGGCCGGGTGCCGCGGTCGACGGCCGGCGCTTTGTGCCGCAGGCGCTGGCCGCGGGCGCGGCGGCCTGCCTGGTCGATGCCGATGGGGTGGAGGCGTTCGTCCACCCTGGGGCCGGCGGCGGCGTTTGCGGCGGCGATGTTGGCGGTTTCAAAGGTTTCAAAGGTTTCGACGGCAGCGACCCGCGCATCGCCGCATTGCCGGGCCTGAAAGCCGCGGCCGGTGAAGTGGCCAGCCTGCACTTCGGCCAACCCAGCCGCGCCCTGGTGCTGCTGGCCGTCACCGGCACCAACGGCAAGACCAGCACAGCCTGTTGGCTGGCGCAGGCCCTGGCCGCCCTGGGCCGGCGCTGTGCCGTGGTCGGCACCTTGGGCGTGGGCGAATGGCCGGCCGACGACGACATCACGGCACTGCAAGCCACCGGCCTGACCACGCCCGACGCGGTGACGCTGCAGGCGGCATTGCGCGGTTTTGTCGACGCCGGCATCACGCATGGCGCCATCGAGGCCTCGTCGATCGGCCTGGAGCAGCAGCGCCTGGCGGGCACGCACATCGAGGTCGCCGTCTTCACCAACCTGACGCGCGACCACCTCGACTTCCACGGCAGCATGCAGGCTTACGGCGCCGCCAAGCGGCGCTTGTTCGCGTGGCCCGGGCTCGGCGCGGCGGTGGTCAACATCGACGATGCGTTTGGCGCTGGAATGGCCGTTGAACTGGCGGCTGAAATTGCGGCTGAGACGGCGGCTGAGACGGCGGCTGAGAGTGCAAGCAGCGCAGCGCACGCACTGTGGACCGTGTCGCTGCAGGGCCCCGCGCGGCTGCGGGCTGAGCGTCTGCAGCACCGCCCGCAGGGCCTGGCCTTCGACGTCGTCGAGGCGGGAAGCGTGGTGCCCGTGCAGACGCGCCTGGTGGGGGCCTTCAACGCCGCCAACCTGATGGGCGTGATCGCCGCACTGCGCGCGCTGGGTGTGCCGCTTGGCGCCGCCTGCGCCGCCGCCGCTGGCGTGCGCGCGGTGCCGGGGCGCATGGAGCATGTGGGGGCGCCTGCGGGCGCGGTGTCAGCGGTGTCAGCGATATCAGCGCCAGCGGCGGTATCAGCGCCAGCGCCCAGCGTCATCGTCGACTATGCCCACACACCCGACGCCCTGCAGCAGGTGCTGGCCGCCTTGCGTCCGATGGCCGCGGCGCGGGGCGGCAGGCTGTGGTGCGTGTTCGGCTGCGGCGGCAACCGCGACGCCAGCAAGCGGCCGCTGATGGGCGCGATCGCGGCGGCGGGCGCCGACCGCATCGTCATCACCAGCGACAACCCTCGCGACGAGGTCCCGGCAGCCATCCTGGCCCAGGTGCTGGCTGGCGTGCCTGCGGGCGTGCCTGCGGGCTTGAAGGACGGCGTGGTTTCGGGCGCTTCTTGCGGCGTTTTTTCCGGCGCTTCTTTGGTCGGCGGGGCCGCGGTGGGGGCTGGGGTCGCGACTTCAGTCATCGAAGACCGCCGCGAAGCCATCGCCCATGCCATCGCCACCGCCGCGCCGCAGGACGTGGTGCTGCTGGCCGGCAAGGGTCACGAGCCCTATCAGGAAGTGGCGGGTGTGCGCCGCCCTTTCAGCGACCTGGTCGAAGCGCGCCAGGCACTGGCGCGGCGCCAAGCGCACGCGGCGGGGGTCCTGGCATGAAGCGCAGCCCACCCGCGCCGATGATGACGCTGGCCCAGGCGGGGGCCTTGTTGCCGGGCAGCGTGCGGGTGGGCGCGGGTGTGGGTAACGCGACCCTGCCGTTCGCCCGCGTGCACAGCGACAGCCGCACCACCCAGGTTGGCGACCTGTTCGTCGCGCTGCGCGGTGACCACTTCGACGGCCACGCCCACCTGCACGCCGCGCGCAAGGCCGGCGCCGTGGCGGCGTTGGCCGAACACGGGCTTCAGGACGAAGACGCGGCCAGCCTGCCCGGCCTGCGCGTGGCCGACAGCCTGCAGGCATTGCAGCAACTGGCCACCGGCTGGCGCGCGGGCATGAAGCTGCCGCTGATTGCCGTCACCGGCAGCAACGGCAAGACCACCGTGACGCAGATGGTGGCGTCGATGCTGCGCGCCTGGCTGGGGGATGGTCCGCAAGGCGCGTCGCTGGCCACCGCCGGCAACTTCAACAACCACATCGGCGTGCCGCTGACCCTGCTGCGGCTGCGCCAGGACAAGGCGCTGTGGCACAAGGCCGCGGTGCTGGAACTGGGCATGAACCACCCCGGTGAAATCGCCCTGCTGGCGCGCATGGCCGCCCCCACCGTGGCCGTGGTGAATAACGCCCAGCGTGAGCACCAGGAATTCATGACCGGCATCGAGGCCGTGGCACGCGAAAACGGCAGCGTCATCGACGCGCTGAGTGCGCACGGCACGGCTGTGCTGCCGGCCGACGACCCGTGCCTGCCGATCTGGCGCGAGATGGCCGCCGGGCGGCATGTCTGCACCTTTGCACTGGACGGCCCATTGGGCGCGCTGGCCGCTTCGGGCCCGCCGGCCGACATCAGCGGCTTCGGCCAGTGGCAGGACAGCGCCGGCCGCTGGCTGCTGACACTGCGCACCCCCGCCGGCGTCTGCAGTGCCGCGCTGGCCCTGCCCGGCCGCCACAACATCGCCAACGCGCTGGCCGCGGCCGCCTGCGCGCTGTCGGCCGGCGCGCCTTTGTCGGCGGTGGCGCAGGGTCTGGACCGCTTCCAGCCCGTGGGCGGGCGTTCGCAGTTGCACAGCTTGCGGCTGGGAGGGCAGGTGGTGAGCCTGGTCGACGACAGCTACAACGCCAACCCCGATTCGGTGCGCGCCGCCATCGAGGTGCTGGCGGCATTGCCGGGCCCGCACTGGCTGGTGCTGGGCGACATGGGCGAGGTCGGCGCGCAGGGCCCGGCCTTCCACGCCGAGATCGGCGCCTATGCGCGGCACTGCGGCATCGAACAGGTATGGGCCGCCGGCACCCTTATGGCCCATGCCGGCGCGCACCGCCACTTCGCCAGCGTGGCCACCTTGCTGGAAACGCTGGCGGCGCCGGGCGAGATGCCCCCCGCGGCATCGGTGTTGGTCAAAGGATCGCGTTTCATGCGCATGGAACAGGTGGTGCAGGCGCTGCAGGCGATGCAGGGCCGGCAAGGCACACCGGAAGGGACGGGCCATGCTGCTTAGCCTGAGCCAGTGGTTGCTGCATCTGTACCCGGAAGAGCTGGGCTTCCTGCGCGTCTTCCAGTACCTCACCTTCCGCGCCGTGCTGGCGGCGATGACGGCGCTGCTGATCGGTCTGGCGTTCGGGCCCTGGGTCATCCGCTGGCTGACGAGCATGAAGATCGGCCAGCCCATCCGCGAATACGGCGTGCAGGCGCATCTGAACAAGCGCAACACGCCCACCATGGGTGGCGTGCTGGTGCTGATCGGCATCGGCGTCAGCACGTTGATGTGGTTCGACTGGAGCAACCGCTTCGTCTGGGTGGTGATGCTGGTGACCTTCGGCTTCGGCGCCATCGGCTGGGTCGACGACTACCGCAAGGTCGTCAACAAGGACCCCGAGGGCATGCGCAGCGCCGAGAAGTTCATGTGGCAGACGCTGATCGGCCTGGTGGCCGCGCTGTACCTGGCCTTCAGCGTCAGCGAAACCAATGCGCTGCGCACCTTCGAATTGTTCGTGCGCTGGGTGGGCAGCGGCTTCTCGAACGAGTTGCCACCACGTGCCGACCTGATGGTGCCGTTCTTCAAGACCATCAGCTACCCGCTGGGGGTGTTCGGCTTCATCGCGGTGAGCTGGTTCGTCATCGTCGGCGCCAGCAATGCCGTCAACTTCACCGACGGGCTGGACGGCCTGGCCATCATGCCGGTGGTGATGGTGGGCAGCGCGCTGGGCGTGTTCGCCTATATCGTGGGCAATTCGGTGTTCAGCCGCTACCTGCTGTTTCCGTACATCCCGGGGGCGGGTGAACTGCTGGTGTTCTGCGCCGCCATGGCCGGTGCCGGCCTGGCGTTTCTGTGGTTCAACGCCAACCCGGCGCAGGTCTTCATGGGCGACGTCGGCGCATTGGCGCTGGGCGGCGCGCTGGGCACCATCGCCGTCATCACGCGGCAGGAACTGGTGCTGGGCATCATGGGCGGCATCTTCGTCGCCGAGGCCCTGAGCGTGATGCTGCAGGTGGGCTGGTTCAAGTACACGAAGAAGAGGTACGGCGCTGGCCGCCGCATCTTCCTGATGGCGCCGCTGCACCACCACTTCGAGAAGAAGGGCTGGACCGAGACACAAGTGGTGGTGCGCTTCTGGATCATCACCATGCTGCTGTGCCTGGTGGGGCTGGCGAGCCTGAAATTGCGATGAACGAGACCCTGCATTCATCGCCTGCAGTGCCGGCGGAACTCGACACCGGGGCTGACGCCAAAGCCGACTTGCCGCGCAGCGCCGTGCTCATCCTCGGCCTGGGCGACAGCGGCCTGGCGATGGCGCGCTGGTGCCACGCGCGCGGCTGGGGCGTGTGCGTGTGGGACAGCCGTGATGTCGCACCGCAGGACGCCGCACTGGCCGCAGAACTGCCCACCGCGCAGCGCCTGCGCGGTGCATTGGATGCGACGGCGCTGGACGGCATCGCCCGCGTGCTGAAGAGCCCCGGCCTGGCGCCGCGCGACCCGCGCATCTTGCCGCTGCTGCAGGCGGCGCAAGACGCCGGCGTGCCGGTGCATGGCGAGTTGGACCTGTTCGTGCGCGCACTGGCCGATCTGAGAGCGGCCCACGGCTACGCGCCGCAGCTGCTGGCCATCACCGGCACCAACGGCAAGACCACCACCACGGCGATGACGGCGCTGCTGGTGGCGCGCGCCGGCCGACGCGTGGCCGTCGCCGGCAACATCGGCCCGACCCTGCTGGACACGCTGGCCGCCGCCCTGGCCGCACCGCAGGAGCACTGGCCGCAGGTGTGGGTGCTGGAGCTGTCGAGCTTCCAGCTCGAAGGCGGTGGCAGTGGCGGTGGCAACGGCGGTGGCAACGGCGTGGCGGGCTTCGAGCCCACCGCCGCCGCGCTGCTGAACATCAGCGAAGACCACCTCGACTGGCACGGCAGCATGGCCGCCTACGTCCGCGCCAAGGCGCGTGTGTACGGACAACCGAGCGCAGAGGGCGCAGCCACCGTGATGGTCGTGAACCGCGACGACGAACGTGTCGCCGCGCTGGTGCCGCCGGCGCCCGAACCGTCAAGGCCGGGCAAGCCCAAGCCCAACGATCGCGTGCCCGAACGCCATGTGCTGCGCTTCGGTCTGGACGCCCCGCGCCGCCCGGGAGACTTCGGCCTCGTGACCGAAAACGGCATCG
>JBBSCX010000221.1:0-6291 GCA_038249905.1 Burkholderiales bacterium | reverse complement strand
CTGCAGGACGTCAACGTGCAGATCCCGGTCGGGCTGCTGAGCTGCATCACCGGCGTCAGTGGCAGCGGCAAGAGCACCCTGATCAACGACACGCTGTACGCGGCGGTGGCGCGCAAGCTCTACAACAGCCACGCCGAGCCGGCGCCGCACACGCGCATTGACGGGATGGAGCACTTCGACAAAGTCATCAACGTCGACCAGAGTCCCATCGGCCGCACGCCGCGCAGCAACCCGGCCACCTACACGGGCCTGTTCACACCCATCCGTGAACTGTTTGCCGATGTGCCGGCAGCGCGTGAACGCGGCTACGGCGCCGGGCGCTTCAGCTTCAACGTCAGCGCCAGCAGCGGCGGCGGGCGCTGCGAGGCCTGCGAAGGCGACGGCGTGATCAAGGTGGAGATGCACTTCCTGCCCGACATGTACGTGCCTTGCGACGTCTGCAAGGGCGCGCGCTACAACCGCGAGACGCTGGAGATCCTGTATCGCAGTTTGAACATCAAGGAGGTGCTGGCGCTGACGGTGGAGGACGCGCACGCCTTCTTCAGCGCCGTGCCCACCATCGCGCGCAAGTTGCAGACCCTGCTGGATGTCGGGCTGGGCTACATCCGACTGGGGCAGGCCGCGACCACGCTGTCGGGCGGTGAGGCGCAGCGCGTGAAGCTGGCGCTGGAGCTGAGCAAGCGCGACACCGGCCGCACCCTGTACATCCTGGACGAGCCCACCACCGGGCTGCACTTTCACGACACGGCGCAATTGCTGAAGGTATTGCACCAGTTGCGCGACGCCGGCAACACCATCGTCGTCATCGAGCACAACCTCGACGTCATCAAGACCGCCGACTGGCTGATCGACATGGGCCCCGAAGGCGGCAGCGGCGGCGGGCGCGTCGTCATCGCCGGCACGCCGGAAGAGGTGGCTGAACGGGCCGATGAAGTCGGCAGCCACACCGGGCGATTTCTGCGGCCGCTGTTGGCGGGGGCGGCCAAGCCCTGACGGCTGCGCCCGCCTTGCGGGATCGCGGGGGGGTTCAGGCGGCGACTGCGAGCTTCGCCCGGCGTGCGACGGCGGGTTTCGCGGTCGCTGGTTTTGCCACCGCCTTCTTCACCGCCGCTTCTTTCACCGGCACCTTCTTCGCTGGGGCCTTCTTTGCCGGCGCCTTCTTGGCTGCAGGCGTCGCCACCCCCGCCGCCGGCGTCGCTGCCGCAAGCACCAGCCGCAGCGAGAACGACACCAGGGTGCCGATGTCACCGCGCGCCGCGTCGCGCACCTTCAGCGTCCAGCGGCCGGCGCAGGCCTTGCCCTTGAGCCGCGCCAGCGCCGGCGTGTTGGCCGCGTCGTAGACCTTCTTCAGGCTGTTGCGCGTGCCGCCACCGCGGTTGTGCAGCACCACCGCGGCCACGCGCGTGGCGCGCGGCGCCTGCAATGTCAGCACCAGGTCGCCGATGTAGGGGTGCACGATGTCCACCGCCACGCTCACCGCCTGCGCTGGCGCCGTGTCGCTGACGTCGAGCGCAAAGCTCAGCGTCGCCAGGTCGGGCAGGGGCGCGTCGAAGCGCCGGCTCACGGTCACCTCGTTGCGCGGCTGCGGCCGCGCCAGTTCGACCGCGCTGCGGGCGTTGATGCGCCCCCAGCCATACATCGGGCTGTGGCCGCCGCCGCTGTAGCCGCCACCCGCAGGGTCGATGCGATCGCAGGCCCGCTTCAGGATGTCCGCTACCTCCGCGCGGCGCAGCGCAGGGTTGACCGCCAGCACCAGTGCGGCCACGCCGGCCACGCCCGGGCAGGCGCTGCTGGTGCCGGTGAAAGCATTGGTGAAAAGTCCGGCACTGTCGCCCAGTTGCACGCGCCCGCGGTTGTAGCCCTGGGTGCCGCGCCGATCGGTGGTCCAGATGCCCGGGGTCAGCGGCAGCGGGTGGTTCTGCTCGGGCCAGTCAAAGTCGCCGCTCGGAAAGCTGCACCACACCGCCTGGCCGAAGTCGCTGTACACGCTGCGCCGACCGCGGTCGTTGCAGGCGGCGATGGCCAGCACATCGGGATGGCTGGCATAACCGTCGTTGTCCACGCTCTCGTTGCCATTGCCTGCGGCATAGGTGATGACGCAGCCCTTGCCGCCACGCCCCTGGCTCGCGGCATAGGCGATGGCCAGGCGCGTGGACGCGGGGATCGCCACCGTCTGGTGGTGCAGCGGGTCGTCGGGCTCCCACCACACGCCGTCGGGCGGGCCCCAGCTGCAGCTGATGACGTCGGCGCCCTGGTCCGCGGCCCAGCCGAAGGCCTCGGCCTCGGCCATCGAACCCAGCGCCGCCATGTGGCGGATCGGCATCAGCCGGGCCGCCGGCGCCACGCCGCTGGCGCCCAGCGTGCCGTTGGCGCAGGCCACGCCGGCGCAGGCGGTGCCGTGGTTCTCGTCAGCGGCCCGCGGGCGCGGGTCGTCGCTGGCCCTGAACACGTCGCGCGGCGCCACGACCTTGTCCGGTCCGGCGAACTCCGGGTGCTCAAGGTCGAAGCCGTCGTCGATGACGGCGATGGTGATGCCTTCGCCGCGTGTCAGCGCATGCGCCGCCAGCACGTTGGCATGGGCGTCGATGGCGATGCCGTTGACGGTGCTGGGCCCCAGATGCCATTGCGGCGCGAACACCGCCTTGGTCTGGCGCCGCCGCACCAGCTCGGGGTGGGCGTACTCGACATCGGGCCGCGCCAGCAGCGTCAACGCGATGTCGAACACCTTCTGCCCGGTGCCATCGGGCGCGGCGGCGATGAAGGCGTTGGTGGCATAACCCGGCTCGCCTTTGATCGTCAGGCCTGCCGCTTGCAGCACCTGGCGGCAGCCGTCGGCATCGGCGCGGTCGCGGAACTTGACGAACAGGTTCTCGGTGTACAGCACCGGCGCGCCGGTCTGCGGATCGACCAGCACGTCGCCGGCAAAGCGCACATCGGGCGCGGCGCGCAGTGCTTGCTTGCGCGCCTGCAGCGATGCCGAGCCGCGCTTGACGGGCACCTTCCACACCTCGACACCGGCCTCCGGGAAGTCGAGCACCAGCGTGGCGTCGGACAGCAGCGCCGCACTGCGCGAAGCCACCGGCCCGCCCGAACGCGTCACCGGCTGACCACTGCGGGTGCGCACCGCGATCATGTCCGGGCTGGTCTCGAGTTCGAAGCCGGGCTCGTCCTTTCGGCCGTAGAACACCGTGGGCATGGCGTGTCTCCTTCACGGCCCGCACCGGGTTGGTCAGGCGCACTGCGATGCTGCGGCGCGACGGCCCGAGGCGGCAATCCCCAAGGCAAAAGAAAGAGGGGCCCGAAGGCCCGGCATCAAATGAAAGTGGGGCCCGAAGGCCCAAGTCCAAATGAAAGAGGGGCCCGAAGGCCCAGCATCAAATGAAAGAGGGGCCCGAAGGCCCCTCGTGAAATCGCATTGCCGCTCAGCACATCACTTCAGGTGGGCGCTGATCTTCTTGGTCATCTCGAACATCGAGATCTGCGCTGAATCGACCACCGCCCTCAGCTTGGCATCGGCATTGATCATCGTGCGCTTGACCTTGTCCTGCAGGTCGTTCTTCTTGATGTACTCCCACACCTTCTTCGTCACCTCGGTGCGCGGCATCGGCTTGTTGCCGATCAGCGAGGCCAGCGCGGCGCTGGGCGTCAGCGGCTTCATGAAGGCCGCGCTGGGCGTGCGCTTCTTCGCCGGTACGACCTTCTTCGCGGCCTTCACGGGGGCAGCCGCCTTCTTCGCCGGGGCCGCGGCCTTCTTCGCCGGAGCCGCCTTCTTGGCGGGTGCCGCGGCCGTCTTGGCCGGTGCAGCCTTCTTCGCCGGTGCAGCCGTCTTGGCCGGTGCAGCCTTCTTCGCGGGAGCTTTCTTCGCAGTTGCCATTTTTGAATCTCCTTGTTGGTGGATACCAGTGGCCGTCGGTCGCGAAGGGCTTGGTGCGGGGCCTCTTCGGCATCTCGCGGCCAGCCCCTTCTGTAGAGGGACAAACGGGCAGGCGGGATGCTACTGCGTGCCCCTGGTGCTGAGAAGCGGTTTTCATAGGTAAATCGGGCTGCGCGCCACGCTTTTGCCGCGGTCTGCAGGCGCGCTATGCTGGGCGCATGAAGATCATCGTCCGTTGGCTCCTGCTGGCCGCTGCCCTGTTGCTGGTGGCAAACCTCTATCCCGGCGTCTCGGTGGCCAGTTTCGGCACCGCCATGCTGGCCGCGTTTGTGCTCGGCCTGCTCAATACCCTGGTGCGTCCACTGCTGGTGTTGCTGACCTTGCCGGTGACCTTGCTGACGCTGGGCCTGTTCCTGTTCGTCATCAACGCGCTGATGTTCTGGGGCGCGGCCCAACTGCTGTCGGGCTTCAACGTCGCGGGCTTCTGGGCAGCGCTGATCGGCTCGGTGATCTACAGCCTGTGCGGCATGGTCATCGACGTGGCAACCGAGCGGCTCTTCAACCGCGAACCGAAGTGACCCGACCGTCCTCGGGACGGTCAGCGCACTGACTCACCTGCCGCCGCGGGCCTCGACCATCAGCTCCCGGCGCTCACCCTCCAGCTGCCGCAGCCGGGCGTCGATCACCGACGCTTCGATGAAGTCGGCCGCATCGGTGCCGCGCGCTGCGGCCTGGGCGGCACGCAGGCGGTCGATGGCGCCATTCAGATCTCCGACGGCGGCGCGGGCCTCGGCCGCGGCGCGCAGTGAACGCAGGCGCAGGCCACCGGCCTCGGTGGTGAAGGACAGCATCTGCCAGACGCTGGCGTCCTCGGGGTGGTCGGCCAGCCAGGTCTGCAAGGTCTCGGTGCTGCGCCGCAACTGGGCGGCGGCGGCGCCACCCTGCTGCCGGTGCAATTCAAGCACCGCCTGCGCGCGCTGCAACAGCAGCGGCCGGCGCAGCAGGGCGGGTGCTTTCGTGGCATCAGCGGCATCAGCGGCACCTGCGGCCGCGGCATCGACCACCCGCAATGCGCCCGTCGTGTCGCGCGTGCCCAGCAGCAGTTGCGACCGCAGCAACTGCACCGCCGCGGCCGCGTCGGGTTCACGCTCGGCCTCGGGCAGCGCGTCGTGCAGCGACAGCGCACGCTGGGCCAGGCTGTCGCCGCGCGCCGGGTCGTTCAGCATCAGCGCGCCCAGGGCGCCGGCGTACAGCGCGCCGAACTGGTCGCTGCGCAGCGGCGACGAGGTCTCGCCATTCAGCCGCTGCAGCCCCTGCACGCTGGGGTCCATCAGCACCCGCGCGCGGGCCTGCATCAAGGCGTGCAGCAGCGGTGGCGCGGCGGCTGTGCTGCCCGGCAGCAGGGTGCGCGTGCGCGCCTCGCTCATGCGTTCCACCGTCAGCGGGTGGCTGCGCAGATAGGGGAAAGCGCCGCTGTCGTTCAGGCGGTTGGCCTGGTCCATGCGCTCGAACATCTGTGCCATGCCGATGGTCGAATAACCGGCGCCGCCCAGCAATGTGTAGCCGATGCGGTCGGCCTCGCGTTCCATGTCGCGCGAATAGTTCAGCTGCCCCTGCATGGCCACCGCCTGGCCGCCGTAGATGGCGGCGCTGGCGGCGTCGATGGTGTTGCTGCGCGCGGCCGCCAGGATGCCCAGGATGGTGGTGGCGATGGACAGCAGCGAAGCCTGCTGCTGCACCGAGATGCTGCGCGCGATGTGGCGCTGCGTGACGTGGGCCAGTTCGTGAGCCAGCACCGAGGCCAATTGGTCGCGGGTCTGCGTGATCGCGATCAAGCCCAGGTGCACGCCGATGTAGCCGCCGGGCATGGCAAAGGCGTTGACGCTGCGGTCCAGCACCAGGAAGGCTTCCCAGGCAAAGGCCTGGTCGGTTTCGGGCGTGATCTCGCCGCGCGCACGGGCGGCATCCAGCAGCGGCTGCCACAGCGACACGATGTAGGCCTGCAGCAGCGGGTCGTCGAGGAACAGCGGGTCGCGCCGCGCCTGGCGCATGATCTCCAGGCCGATGCGGCGCTCGGCGCTGACGCTCAGGTTGTCGGATGCCGACTCTCCCAGCGAGGGCAGGCGCACCTGGGCCAGCGCCAGCCCCGGCGCCAGGGCGCCCAGCGTCATCGCCGCGGCCAACAGCCTGGCGATGGTGCGTTGCCTTGCCCCACGCAGGCCATGCACCCCGCGCAGGCCACGCACCGCACGCACCGCAACCACCGCACGCACCGCACGCACCGCACTCAACGCACGCGTCAGAGGGTCGTGCGGGCGGGCAGGGCGGTGGTGGGGCTGGGCTGGCTTCATGGTGTCGCTCCTATCATGACAGTCTCGTGTTGCTGAAGATTGCTGCGCCCCATGACCACGCCACCG
>JBBSCX010000220.1:0-6369 GCA_038249905.1 Burkholderiales bacterium | reverse complement strand
TCATCAGCAAGGTCGAGGCCGACGCCACGCCCACCATCTGGCTGGCCTACACCAGCGACACGATGGGGCCGCTGGAGCTGTCGGACCTGATCAACCGCGTCGTCAAGCCGCGCCTGCAGACGGTGCCGGGCGTGGCCGACGTGCAGGTCGGCGGCGAGCGCCGCTACGCCATGCGCATCTGGCTGGACCCCGACCGCCTGGCCGGCTACCAGCTGACGGTGCAGGACGTCGAAGACGCGCTGCGGCGCCAGAACCTCGAAGTGCCGGCCGGCCGCATCGAAAGCGCGCAGCGCGAGTTCAGCGTCACCTCGCGCACCGACCTCAACACCGTGGCGCAGTTCAACGAGGTCGCGCTGAAAACCGTGGGCGGCTACACCGTGCGCCTGCGCGACGTGGCGCGGGTGGAGGAGGCGGCGGCCAGCGAACGCAGCCGCGTGCGCCTGAACGGCGTGCCCGCCATCAGCACCGGCGTGATCCGCAATGCCACCGCCAACCCGCTGGAAGTGGCTGCCGGCGTGACCGCGCTGATGCCGCAGATCCAGCGGGACCTGCCGCCGTCAGTGACGGTGGTGCGCGCCAACGACAACTCGGTCTTCATCGACCGCAGCATCAAGGCCGTCTACACGACCGTGGCCGAGGCCGTGGTGCTGGTGGCGCTGGTGGTGTTCTTCTTTCTGCGCACGGTGCGCGCCTCGATCATTCCGCTGGTGACGATCCCCGTCAGCCTGATCGGCGCCTTCTCTCTGATCGCGCTCGCCGGCTTCACCATCAACACCCTGACGCTGCTGGCGCTGGTGCTGGCCATCGGCCTGGTGGTGGACGACGCCATCGTCGTGCTGGAGAACATCTACCGTCACATCGAGGAGGGCATGGCACCCTTCCAGGCCGCGATCAAGGGCGTGCACGAGATCAGCTTCGCGGTGGTGGCGATGACGCTGACGCTGGCGGCGGTGTTCGCGCCGCTGGCCTTCACCCCCGGGCGGACCGGGCGGCTGTTCGGCGAGTTCGCACTGACCCTGGCCGGTGCGGTGCTGGTGTCGGGTTTCGTGGCCCTGACGCTGACGCCGATGATGTGCAGCAAATTGCTCAGGCACATCGAAAAGCCGACGCGTTTCGATCGCGGCATGGAACGCCTGCTGGTGGGCTTGTCGGGCGGCTACGCGCGCGCGCTGGCCTGGACGCTGCGTGTGCGCTGGGCGGTGGTGCTGATGATGCTGGCCTCGGGCCTGGGCAGTTGGTGGATGTTCTCGACGCTGAAGGGCGAGCTCGCGCCGATGGAGGACCGCGGCGTCATCTTCATGCCGGTGCGGGCGCCCGACGGCGCGACGCTGGAGTACACGGCACGCTACCTCGACGCAGTGGACCGCATCGCCGCGCAGTACCCGGAGTTCGACCGCCGCTTCGTCTTCCTGGGCGGCGGTGGCGGCAGCAGCGGCGTGTCCAACGGCTCGGTCATCCTGCGTGCCGTGGACTGGGACGAGCGCGAGCGTTCGACACAGGAGCTGGCGCGCGCCATGCTGCCGCAGGTCGGCTCGCTGCCGGGCGTCAGCGTGTTCCCGGTCACACCGGCCAGCCTGGGGCAGGGCTTCCGCGCCCGGGCTGTGGACTACGTGCTGGTCAGCGGTGACAGCTACGACAACATGTCGCGCGTGGCGCAGCAGTTCATCGCCGAGATGCAGAAGAACCCCGGGCTGGTGCAGCCCGACATGGACCTGCAGCTGAACAAGCCCGAGGTCTTCATGGACGTCGACCGCGACCGCGCCGCCGACCTGGGCGTGTCGGTCGATGCGGTGGCACGCACCGTCGAGACCATGCTGGGCGGACGCGCCGTGACGCGCTACAAACGCGACGCCGAGCAGTACGACGTGCTGGTGCAGACCGAGGCCACGGGCCGCGCCACGCCCGATGACATTGCCCGCATCTTCGTGCGCGGGCGCAACGGCAGCATGGTGCCGCTGTCCAGCCTGGTGACGGTGCGCGAGGCGGTGAGCCCACGCGAGCTGAACCACTTCAACCAGCGCCGCAGCGTGTCGATCACGGCCAATCTGGCGCCGGGCTATTCGCTGGGCGAGGCGCTGGCCTTCATGGACACGACCGCGGCCAAACTGCTGCCCGGCGGCTATGCCACCGAACTGAACGGCGTCAGCCGCGAGTTCAAGGCCAGCTCGGGCGCGCTGGGGCTGGTCTTCGTGCTGGCGCTGCTGTTCATCTTCCTGGTGCTGGCGGCGCAGTTCGAGAGCTTCATCGACCCCTTCGTCATCCTGCTGGCGGTGCCGCTGTCGATGGTCGGCGCGCTGGGGGCGCTGCACATCACCGGGGGCACGCTGAACGTCTATTCGCAGATCGGGCTCATCACGCTGGTGGGGCTGATCACCAAGCACGGCATCCTGATCGTGGAGTTCAGCAACCAGCTTCGCAAGCAGGGCCACGACGTGATGCAGGCCGTGGTCGAGGCCGCTGCGCTGCGCCTGCGCCCGATCCTGATGACGACCGGCGCCATGGTGCTGGGCGCCCTGCCACTGGCGCTGGCCAGCGGGGCCGGAGCCGAGAGCCGGCAGCAGATCGGCTGGGTCATCGTCGGCGGCATGTCGGTGGGCACCTTGCTGACGATCTTTGTCGTGCCGACCATCTACACGCTGTTCGCGCGCAAGGGCATCCCGGGCGAGATCACGACGCCGGCCCTGGACGACGCGCCGCCGCGGCCGGCCGCCGGGCACGCGGACTAGGCCCGGCGCGGGCGGGCTTTCAGCTTCGCCGCCGGGGTCGCTGTCTGCGTCCCTGGCGTGGTCGCTGACCGCGCCTGTGGCCGCGTCTCTGGCCGCGTCTCTGGCCGCATCACCTCACCCGCCGATGTAGTGCATCTCGATGCGGCGTTCGCCGCTGCCGGGCGCGGCCTGCTGCCCCGCGCGCAGTTCGGAATAACGGTCCTCACGCCCAGCCCAGATCAGGCCGATCGCGCCGGAAATCTGCGCGTCGTCGAAACCCCCGCGCAACAACGCACGCAGGTCATGGCCCTGGTGCGCGAACAGGCACAGGAAGAGCTTGCCCTCGGTCGACAGCCGGGCGCGGTTGCAGTCGCTGCAGAAGGCCTGCGTCACGCTGCTGATGAAGCCGACCTCGCCTGCGCCGTCCGCATAGCGCCAGCGCTGTGCCGTCTCGCCGGGCTGCGTCGCGGGCAGCAGTTGCAGAGGGAAGGCCGCCGCCAGGCGTGCCCGCACCTCGGCGCTGGGCAGCACCTCGTCCATGCGCCAGCCGTTGGTGGCGCCCACGTCCATGTACTCGATGAAGCGCAATACCGCGCCCGCGCCATAGCGTTCACGCACATGGCGCGCCAGCGGCACGATCTCGTGGTCGTTGGTGCCGCGCTTGACGACCATGTTGATCTTGACCGGTGCCAGGCCCGCGGCCAGCGCCGCGTCGATGCCGCGCAGCACGTCTGCGACCGGGAAGTCGACATCGTTCATGCGCCTGAAGGTGGCGTCGTCCAGCGCGTCCAGGCTCACCGTCACGCGCTTCAGGCCGGCCGCCTTCAGCGCCGCGGCCTTGCGTTCCAGCAGCGAGCCGTTGGTGGTCAGCGTGATGTCCAGCGGTGCACCGTCCACGTCGCGCAATGTCGCCAGTTGCTCGATCAGCACTTCCAGGTGCTTGCGCAGCAGCGGTTCTCCGCCGGTCAGGCGCAGCTTCATGACGCCATGCGCTGCGAACAGGCGTGCGGTGCGCGTGATCTCCTCGAAGCTGAGCAGGCTGGTCTGCGGCAGGAAGCGGTAATCCCGGTCGAAGACCTCTTTGGGCATGCAGTAGCTGCAGCGGAAGTTGCAGCGGTCGGTGACCGAGATCCGCAGGTCGTGCAGCGGCCGGCCGATACGGTCGCTGAGCAGGCCGGTCGGCGCCTGCAGCGTGGCCGGTATGCGCGGCACGGGCGCGGCATAGCGCAAGTCGGCCAGTGGAATGACGCTTTCGCCCATGGCGGGATTGTGCCGTCGTTGGTTTGGCACCGCTGCAGTGCGCGGCTCAATGCACTGTTGAGACCGCGCCTCGGTGCGCGTCCCGGTGCGAGTTCAGTGCGCGTTCAGTGCACGACTCAGCGTGCGGCGTCGATGAACTCGGGCCCGCCCGTGGCGGCGGGCAAATCGGCCCGTCGCGCGCCGTTGTAGCGGCGCGCCCAGTAGGCGGCGCGCATGTCTTCGATGCGCACCGAAGCGCCGCTGCGCGGCGCATGGATGAAGCGGCCGTCGCCGATGTAGATGCCCACATGCGAGAAGGCGCGCTTGAGGGTGTTGAAGAAGACCAGATCGCCGGGGCGCAGTTCGCTGCGGTCCACCGTCAGCAGTTCGCGGTCGCGCGCTTGTTCGTCGGCGCGGCGCGGCAGCACCCGGCCGAGACTCAGTTCGAACACATGGCGCGTGAAGCCACTGCAGTCGAAACCTTGCTCCGCCGTGCTGCCACCGCGGCGGTAGGGTGTGCCAATGAAGTTCATTGCTGCCAGCACCGCGTCCGAGGCTGCATCGCGCAGTTGCTGCACGACTGTGGGTGCCGAAGTCGCCGACGTCGCCGACGTCGCCGAAGTCAACGCAATCCCTGAAGCCGCTGCAGCCGCTGCATCGGACGGCAGCAAGCCCCGTTCCTTCAGCAGCTGCAACATGGCGTCTCCGGGCTCTGCGCGGGCGGTCAGCGCGGGCGCCAAGCCGCAGGTCATGGCGCAGGCGATGACGCAAGCACGTGCCAGGGGCTGTGCCCATGGCAGCTGGCGCGGGCAGGCGAAGCGGGGGGTGGAGGTCATCGGCGCGGCAGCATAGCAGCCAGCCGTCTGGCAGCATCGCGCGGTTGCAACCCCTGACGACGAGGAGACAAAACCATGTTCAAGGCCCTGCTGCTGGAAAAGGACGAATCCGGCTTTCGCGCTGGCGTGACTCAGCTCGACGAGTCCCGGCTGTCTGCGGCCGACACCGCCGACGTGCTGGTCGCGCCCGAGTTCTCGACCCTGAACTACAAGGACGGTCTGGCGCTGACGAACAAGTCGCCCGTGGTGCGCGTCTGGCCGATGGTGCCGGGCATCGACGGCGCCGGCACGGTGCTGGAAAGCACCAGCCCCGACTGGCAGGCCGGCGACCGCTTCGTGCACAACGGCTGGGGCGTGGGCGAGACGCATTGGGGCTGCCTGGCCGAGCGCGCGCGGCTGAAGTCGAAATGGCTGGTGAAGCTGCCCGCGGCCTTCACGGCGCGCCAGGCCATGGCCATCGGCACCGCCGGCTACACCGCCATGCTGTGCGTGATGGCGCTCGAGCGTCACGGCTTGCAGGCCACAGGCCCGACCGCGGGCGAAGTGCTGGTCACCGGAGCCACGGGCGGCGTCGGTTCGGTGGCCGTCGCCCTGCTGGCCAAGCTGGGTCACAAGGTGGTCGCCGCCACCGGCAAGGCGGACGAGGCCGATTACCTGAAGGCCCTGGGTGCCGCGGATGTGATCGACCGCGCCACGCTGTCGGCGCCAGGCAAGCCCTTGCAGAAGGAACGTTGGGCGGCAGTGGTCGACGCCGTCGGCAGCCACACCCTGGCCAATGCGCTGGCACAGACGCGTTACGGCGGCGCCGTGGCCGCGTGCGGCCTGGCGCAGGGCATGGACCTGCCGACGACCGTGATGCCCTTCATCTTGCGCAACGTCGCCCTGCTGGGCGTGGACAGCGTGATGGCCCCGCTGGCACTGCGCCAGCAGGCCTGGGACCGTCTGGCGCATGACCTCGACCCGGCGCTGCTGGAGACGATGACCAGCGAGGTCGGCCTGGACGGCGCGGTCGAAGCCGCGCAGCGGCTGATGGCCGGCGCAGTGCGCGGTCGCATCGTGGTGCGCATCGCATGAGCGCGCTGCCCGTGACTGCAGCGCCCATGGACCGCATCGACGCCCGTCGCAGCACGCTGGTGCTGGTGGACTACCAGGCCCGGCTGATGCCGGCCATCGACCGCCAAGAACGGGTACTGGCCGAGGCCCTGCGCCTGGCTGAAGTGGCGCTCCTGCTGGACATCCCCGTGCTGGGCACCGAGCAGAACCCGGCCTCTTTGGGCGCCAGTGTCGAGGCCATCCGTCAGCGCTGCGCAAGCACGCTGACCAAAACTCACTTCGACGCTTGTGAAGACGGCCTGCTGCAGGCCATCGGTGCGGCGCCGGAGGTGGTGATTGCCGGTTGCGAGGCGCATGTCTGCTTGCTGCAGACCACGCTGGGCCTGCTGCGCGCGGGGCGGCGGGTGTGGGTGGTGGCACCGGCCTGCGGATCGCGAACGGCGGCCAACCATGCGCTGGCGATGCAGCGCCTGCGCGACGCCGGGGCCGTGGTGGTCAGCACCGAGATGGTGGTTTTCGAGTGGCTGCAAGACTGC
>JBBSCX010000219.1:0-6377 GCA_038249905.1 Burkholderiales bacterium | reverse complement strand
GCACGGTCTGCCCGTCCGGGCGGGTGTAGCTGATGGTCTGGCCCATGTCTGGTCTCCGGGGGGATGGTCGTGACGGGGCACGAGCTTAAGCCGGGTGCGGCAACATCGGTGCTTCGCCCGGGATTGCCAGCCCCAAAACCGCCACCCGCCACCCGCCACCCGATCCCACTGATGGCCCAACTCAATGTCAACGGCCGCGTGCGAGAACACGCCGCCGAACCCGACACCCCGCTGTTGTGGGTGCTGCGCGAACAACTGGGGCTGACCGGCACCAAGTACGGCTGCGGCATCGCGCAGTGCGGGGCGTGCACGGTGCACATCGACGGCAACCCCGTTCGCAGCTGCGTGCTGCCGGTGTCGGCCGTGCAGCCGGCGCAGAAGATCACCACCATCGAAGGCCTGGCCACCCCCGCCCGCGGCGGCCAGCCCGAGGTCGCGCACGTGCTGCAGCAGGCCTGGATCGAGCTCGACGTGCCGCAATGCGGCTACTGCCAGAGCGGCATGCTGATGGCCGCGGCCGCGCTGCTGAAGGACAAGCCCAGGCCCACCGATGCCGACATCGACGCGGCCATCACCAACATCTGCCGCTGCGGCACCTACAACCGCGTGCGCGCCGCCATCCACCGCGCCGCCGGCACGGCACCGGCGGCACAAAGCGTGGCGCTGGAGATCGTCCACATCCACCGCGGCACGACGTGAGTGCCCTGGAAGACACGCGTCGGTGGCTGGAACGCGCCGTCATCGGCCTGAACCTGTGCCCCTTCGCCAAGGCCGTGCACAGCAGCGGCCGCGTCCGCTGGGTGGCGAGCCGGGCGCGCAGCGTGCCGACGCTGGCGGCGCAGTTGCTGGCGGAGATGCAGCACCTGGCCGCCACCGACGCGCTGCAGACCGACACCACGCTGATCGTGCACGCCCAGGTGCTGCACGACTTTCGCGACTTCAACGACTTCCTCGGGCTGGCCGACGACTTGCTGCAGCAGGCCGGACTGGACGGCGTATTGCAAGTCGCCAGCTTCCACCCGCAATATCGTTTTGCAGGCACGCGCAGCAGCGACATCGCCAACGCCACAAACCGCTCGCCCCACCCCACCCTGCACCTGCTGCGCGAGGCCAGCGTGGCGCGCGCGGTCGCCGCCTTTCCGGACGCAGCCGCGATCTACGGCCGCAATATCGCCACGCTGCGTGCTCTGGGGCACGGCGGCTGGCAGGCGGTGCGGGACGGCCGGGCGCCGCCTACGCCAGCAGCCGCCGCAGCAGCAGGCCCGCGATCCCGAGCATCGTCGCGCCGATGACGGCGTCCAGCACCTGCCAGGCGCGCGGCCGCGCGAACAGCGGCGCCAGCCCACGCGCGCCGTAACCGAGCGCGCCGAACCAGACGAAGCTGGCCAGTGCCGCACCGCCGACGAAGGCCGGGCGCGCTGCCAGCGGCTGCTGCGAACCCACCGCGCCGACCAGCAATACCGTGTCCAGATAGACATGCGGGTTCAGCAGGGTGAAAGCCGCCGTCTGCGCCAGCGCCGCGGCCAGGCTCAGGCGCGGCGCCTCGCCCGCGGCCTGCAATGCCGCAGGGCGGCGCGCGCGCCACAGTGCACGCAGGCCGTACACGGTCAGGAAGGCCGCGCCGCCAGCGGTCAGCGCCCAGGCCAGGGCCGGTCGTTCGCCGATCAATGCGCCCAGCCCGGCCACGCCGGCGGCCATCAACAGCGCGTCGGCACCGGCGCAGAAGGCGACGATGGGGCCCACATGTTCACGCCGCAGGCCCTGGCGCAGCACGAAGGCGTTTTGCGCGCCGATGGCGATGATCAATGTGCCGCCGAGCGCAAAGCCGGTCAGCGCGGCGCCCATCCAGACGGGCAGTGCCAGCGAGGGTTCGAGGTCCATGCACGCAGCTTAGACTGGCCTGCATGAAGGTATGCATCGTCGGCCTGGGCGCCGTGGGCGGGGTGATCGCAGCGGGGCTGGCCAGGCTGCCGCCGGGGCGGGTGCAATTGAGCGCGCTGGCGCGCGGCGCAACTTTGGCGGCGGTGCGGGAACGCGGCCTGCAGTGGCTGCCGGCCGACGGCGGCGTGCCGCAGACCTTCCCGCTCGCCGTCAGCGACGACGCCGCCGCGCTGGGCGCGCAGGACCTGGTCGTCGTCGCCGTCAAGGGCCCCGCACTGGCCGCGCTGGCGCCCGCCTTGCAGGTGCTGACGGGCCGGGTGAATGGCGACATGACGGGCGGCCTGACCGGTGACAGGGCAGACGGCATGACCGGCAACATGACCCGCAACATGGCCCGCAACACCAGCGGCCACGGCCGCGTGCTGCAGGCCATGAATGGCCTGCCCTGGTGGTTTTTCGACGCCCTGCCCGGCCCCTGCACCGGCCTGCGCCTGCCGGTACTGGACCCCGGCAGCGTACTGCGCGCGGCGGTGCCGACACGGCGCGTGATCGGTGCCGTCGTGCACCTCAGCGCCACTTCACCCGCACCGGGCGTGGTGCGGCATGTGGCCGGCGACGGGCTGATCCTGGGCCACGCCGAAGGCCCGCCCGATGACGGCGTGCAGGACGTGGCCGCCCTGCTCGCCGAAGCCGGCTTTGCCGTCAGCGTGTCGGACCGGATTCAACGCGAGATCTGGTTCAAGCTGTGGGGCAACATGACGCTGAACCCGGTTTCGGCGCTGACCGGCGCCACCTGCGACCGCATCCTCGACGACGACCTGGTGCGCGCCTTCGTCAGCGGCGTGATGCGCGAAGCGCAGGTCCTGGGCACCGCCATCGGCCTGCCGATCGAGCAGACGCCCGAGGCGCGCCATGCCATCACGCGCAAACTGGGCGCCTTCAAGACCTCGATGCTGCAAGACCTGCAAGCCGGGCGGGCGCTGGAAGTGGACGCGCTGATCGGCGCCGTGCACGACATCGCCCGCCACCTGGGGCGGCCCACGCCGCTGACCGACGCCCTGCTGGGCCTGGTGCGGCTGCTGGCGGCGACACGACAAGCGACGCGCCAGGCGGCTGACTGAGCCTGCCAGCGTCGTTACAAGCTTTGTGGGGGGACCGTGAACAGGTCCCGGGTTTCGTGTGGCCCCACACCTCGCACCGGGGGGCGGCTGGCGCTGGCGTGTGACCCCCGCAACGGTAGATTCAAACCATCAGGGATTCCCCGCCGTCCCCCCTACCCTGACGGGTTGTCAGAAAGCGCTCTCACTTCCGCATGTCACTTCTGCTCGCCACTGCCCTCGCCGTCGGACTGCCCACACTGCCCAGTTGCAGCTGGGACCGTCCCGGCGTCAACCCCTACCGCGGCAGCGTGGTGGCAGCCGTCGATCGCTACAGCGACATTCCGCTGCCGGTGCGAACGCGGCTGAAGCAGCGCATGGAGGCCAAACAGTTCGACGAGCTGGCCACCATCCGCCGCGACAGCATCACCGGCAAGTCGCGCTACGCCGCACAGATCCGCGACATGCACTTCGGCCAGGGCACGGTCTGCCGCACCGTCACACGCCAGCGCTGGAGCGAGAGCACCGTCGAACGCGGGCTGGTCTATTGCGAGAGCGGGCACTGCCTGATCGTGCCCACGGTGTGCAACAACGTCAGCCGCATCACCCGCCTGCCGGGCAAGAACGTGGCTGCGGATGCGGGTGAGTCCGGTGAGGTCAGCGAAGCCGGCCTGCCACCCAGTGACGCCGCCACGCCGCGCCAGGTGGCCGGGCCGGCCACGCCGGCCAGGCCCGCCCAGGCGCCGGCAGGCACGGCCGGGCCGCTGGGTGCCCAGGGCGGCGAAGGTGCCGGCCATGCGCTGGGCGATGGTCCCAGCTTTGCCGACGGGGCGCAGCCGGGCGGCGCACCCACCAGCGATGTGGCTTTGCCTGTGGTCGGTGCTGCCGCAGTCGCCTTGGCCCTGCCCGACCCAGCGGGCGGAAATGGCAGCGCCGCCACGGGCGGTGGAGGCATGGGTGGCAGTGGAGGCGGCGGCGCGAGCCCGCTGCCGGCCGACCCCGGCTTCATGTCACCGTCGTTCGGCGGCGGGGGCAACGGGGGTGGCGCCGGCAACCCGGGCCTGTTCCCCGGTCCGCCGATGCCCATATCGCCCGCACCGCCTTTCGGCCTGGGGGGCGAGGTCTCGCAGCCGGCCGGCGTCTTCCAGCCGCCCCGCGTACCCCCCAGGTCGCCCCTGGAGCCCGTGCTGCCCCAAATGCCCCAATTGCCCCTACTGCCCACCGACATCGCGGCGGTGCCGGAGCCGGGCACCTGGGTGCTGATGCTGGCCGGCGTCGGCCTGCTGGGCCTGCGCGCTTACCGCAGACGCTGACGCGCGGGCCGAGGGCCGCGCAATCGACCCCGCCCCCCCGCCCGGCGCCCTAGACCGGCGCGTCGAGAAACCAGTCCAGCGCCGCGCCGAAGCGCTTTGGCTGTTCGAAGTAGGGCAGCGCCCCTGCCGGGTCATAGACCTCGATGCGCCAGTTCGGCCGCCCCGACACGACGAACGTGCCGCGGTAGTCGGTGAAGTCGCCGCGGGTGCCATGCGTCATCCACACCGGCTGGCTCAGGCTCTCGTACAGCGTCGTGATGTCGGCGCTGAACATGGCGGCCGCCAAGAAGCACAACGGCGCATGTTCGGCGCCGGGCTGGTGGCTGCTGATGACGTCGTAGCGCCACAGCGCCTCGTCGATGTTCTTGCTGCCCCAGGTGCGGCCCAGAAAGTAGCGGATGACATCGGGCCGCGTCAGGCCGCGGAACAGCGCCCCGCCCCAGCCCGAACCGCGCCCCGGCCCCTTGCCCGGTCCGCGCAGCAATGTACCGACCCAGGCCGGCCCGATGACGCTGCCCGGCGGCCCGCGCCGCTGCTTCTTGCCGCGAAAGCCGGTGGGGCTGACCAGCGCGATGCGGCGCACCCGCGCCGGCGCCTCGACCGCCAACCGGGCCACGAACTCGCAGCCCAGCGAGGCGCCCAGCACGTCCACCGGCCCCGCGCCGTGGTGGCCCTGGATTTGCGCCAACGTGGCATGCAGCGCGTCGGTCATCAGCCTCGGCGTGTAGGCGCGGTCGCTGCGTTCGCTGAAGGCATAACCGGGCAGGTCCAGCGCGTACACCGGGCGCGTGCCGCGCACGTGCTCGTAAATCGGCCGCACCTCGGCCGCCGAGGCCGCGGCGTTGACGGTGTGCACCAGCAAAAGCGGCGGCCGCGATGGCCCATTCGTCAGTGCCGACGCCTGCGGGCCGTCGGCATAACAGCTGATGCGACCGGCAATACTGTCGAACTCGAAGCGGTTGCCCGGCAGCGCCGGCGGCAGCCGGGGCGGTGGTCTCCCCGCCCGCGCAGCCGGTGCGGCAGCCATCAGGGCCGCAGCACCCGGGCCACCGGGTTGACGCGCAGCCGGTGCGCGTCGGGCAGGCCCGAGCCCAGCAGCGGCCGCAGGTACAGGCGGAAGGCGTCGGTGATGTCGGTGCCGCTGGCGGCGATGAACTCGTCGTCCATCACCCGCGTCTTGCCCGCCACATCGGCCAGCGGCTGCAGCACGAAGTCTGCCGAGTAAAAGCCGGTTCTGCGGATCGCGACCGAGCCGCTGACCTGGCCCCACAGCGCGTACTGCACGGCCTTCTCGCCCACCTCGCGCGCCTCGCGCGCATCGACGTCGCTGACGCAGCCTACAAAGCTGCGCTGCAGGTAGCCGAAGGTGTCGCCGCGCACACGTTTCAGGCCCAGCCTGGACCTGATCTCTTCGCACAGCAGATCGGCCAGCGCGCCCGTGCCCGACAGCTGCACATTGCCGTGGGCATCGCGCTCGATGTCCTTGGCCAGCTGCGTCAGCATGGGCTGGCCGCTGGCGTCGTGGATGCCTTCGCTGACGGCCACCACGCAGCGCCCGTACTTCGCCATCGTCGCCTTCACGTCGGCCAGAAAGCCGTCGATGCTGAAGGTGCGCTCTGGCAGGTAGATCAGGTGAGGTCCGTCTTCCGGAAACTTCTTGCCCAGGGCCGAGGCCGCCGTGAGGAAGCCGGCGTGGCGGCCCATCACCACGCCCACATAGACGCCGGGCAGGGCCGCGTTGTCGAGGTTGGCGCCGGCAAAGGCCTGGGCCACGAAACGCGCCGCGCTGGGAAATCCTGGCGTGTGGTCGTTGCCGACCAGGTCGTTGTCGATCGTCTTCGGGATGTGGATGGCGCGCAGCGGGTAGTGCGCCGCTGCGGCCTCCTCGGCCACGATGCGCACGGTGTCGGCGCTGTCGTTGCCGCCGATGTAGAAGAAGTGCTCGATCTCGTGCGCCTGCAGCACCTTGAAGATCTCGTGGCAGTACTTCGCGTCGGGCTTGTCGCGCGTGCTGCCCAGCGCCGAACTGGGGGTGGCCGCGACCAGTTCGAGGTTGTGGCTGGTTTCCTGCGTCAGGTCGACCAGG
>JBBSCX010000218.1:0-6414 GCA_038249905.1 Burkholderiales bacterium | reverse complement strand
TGCTGGACGTGACGCCGCTGAGCCTGGGCATCGAGACGCTGGGCGGCGTGATGACGAAGATGATCAAGAAGAACACGACGATCCCGACCAAGTTCAGCCAGACCTTCAGCACTGCCGACGACAACCAGCCGGCGGTGACGATCAAGGTCTTCCAGGGCGAGCGTGAACTGGCCCTGGGCAACAAGAGCCTGGGCGAGTTCAACCTCGAGGGCATCCCGCCGGCACCGCGCGGGCTGCCGCAGATCGAGGTCACCTTCGACATCGACGCCAACGGCATCCTGCACGTGGGCGCCAAGGACAAGGCCACCGGCAAGGAGAACAAGATCACCATCAAGGCGAACTCGGGCCTGAACGAGGCCGAGATCGAGAAGATGGTGAAGGACGCCGAAGCCAACGCCGCCGAGGACAAGAAGAAGCTGGAACTGGTGCAGGCGCGCAACGCGGCCGATGGTGCGGTGCACTCGGTGCGCAAGAGCCTCACCGAGCATGGCGACAAGCTCGAGGCTGGCGAGAAGGAGAAGATCGAGACCGCGCTGAAGGACGCCGAAGAAGCGCTGAAGGGCGAGGACAAGGCCGACATCGAGGCCAAGACCGAGGCCCTGATGACGGCCAGCCAGAAGCTGGGCGAGAAGGTCTATGCCGAACAGGCCGCGGCCGCGGGAACAGCGGCCGGCAGTGGCGGCGCCGGCGAGGGTGCGGACCCGCAGGCTTCGGCCTCGGCCAAGACAAAGCCCAAGCCGGCCGGCGACGACGTGGTCGATGCCGAATTCACCGAAGTGAAGGACCGCCGCTGATCATCCAGCCGCCGCAGGCCGGCCCCGTCACGCACGGGGGTCGGACTGCATGTCTCGCCGCGTTCGGCGGTGCAGGAATGTCCTGCACCGCGGCGCGGCGAAGCTGTTTCAACGACTTCGATTGAGCCATGGCCAAACGCGACTTTTACGACATCCTCGGCGTGCCCAAGAACGCGACCGAGGAGGACATCAAGAAGGCCTACCGCAAGCTGGCCATGAAGTACCACCCCGACCGCAATCAGGGTGATGACGCGAAGAAGGCGGAAGAGAAGTTCAAGGAGGCCAAGGAGGCCTACGAGATGCTTTCCGACGCCCCCAAGCGCGCGGCCTACGACCAGTACGGTCACGCTGGCGTCGACCCGAACATGGGCGGTCGCGCCGGCGCCGGGGCGGAGGGCTTCGGCGGCTTCGCCGAGGCCTTTGGCGACATCTTCGGCGACATCTTCAGCGGACCGGGTGGCGGTCAGCGCCGACCTGGCGGCGGCCAGCAGGTGTACCGCGGCAGCGACCTGAGCTACGCGATGGAGATCACGCTGGAGGAAGCGGCCTTCGGCAAAGAAACGCAGATCCGCATCCCCAGCTGGGAGAGCTGCGAGACCTGCAGCGGCACCGGTGCCAAGCCCGGCACCAGCGCCAAGACCTGCCCCACCTGCAGCGGCAGCGGCACGGTGCATCTGCGCCAGGGCTTCTTCAGCATCCAGCAGACCTGCCCGCACTGCCATGGCAGTGGCAAGATCATTCCAGAGCCCTGCACCACCTGCAGCGGCCAGGGCAAGATCAAGAAGCAGAAGACGCTGGAGGTGAAGATCCCCCCCGGCATCAATGAAGGCATGCGCATCCGCAGCGCCGGCAACGGCGAGCCGGGCACCAATGGCGGCCCGGCCGGCGATCTCTACATCGAGATCCGCGTCAAGCAACACGAGATCTTCGAACGCGACGGCGACGATCTGCACTGCAACGTGCCGGTGGGGCTGACGACGGCCGCACTCGGCGGCACCATCCAGGTGCCCAGCCTGGGCAGCACGGCCGAGATCGAGCTGCCCGAGGGCACGCAGCATGGCAAGACCTTCCGCCTGCGCGGCAAGGGCATCAAAGGCCTGCGCAGCAGCTACCCCGGCGACCTGTACTGCCATGTCAGCGTCGAGACCCCGGTCAAGCTGACCGAACATCAGCGCAAATTGCTGAAGGAACTGGACGAGGCCTTCAAGAAGGGCGGCGAGCGCCACTCGCCCACTTCCAAAGGCTGGGCCGACCGGGTGAAGGACCTGTTCAAGTAATCGCTGTTCGGCGCTGCCGGCGTTGTCAGCGCTGACGGCGCTGCTGCGCGGTGGCTGGATCGCTTGCGCGGTGGATGCCTCGCGCGCGGCGGGCCTCAAGTTCCGTTCACGCCTGCCGATAGACTCACAGGCGTCGTGCGCGCGCCGGAGTTGCCCCCTGCCTCCCGAGCGATCCTGCCGACAGCGATGCCCCGTCCGCCCTGCCCTGACTCGACCTCGCCCTCGACCTCGACCTCGACCGCGACCGCGAACTCGACCGTGAGCGCGTGCGGCGTGACACCGCCGTGCTGATCGACAGCGACAACCGGCGCCGCCATGCCCTGGTGATCGACGCCAATGCGGTTTCGCGCACGGCCATGGTGCAGATGATGCGAGGCCTGGGCTTCCGCCATGTGCGCCAGGCGCAGCGCCTGCGCGAAGCCCGCGACATGCTGGAGGTGCGCCGCTTCGACGTCGTTGTGTGCGACCACGACATCGCGCCGTCTGGCGCCAGTTCGCGCAATCTGCTGGACGAACTGCAGCAGGGTCAACCGCTGCCGCACGCGACCGTGTTCGTGATGGTCGCCGGCGAGGCCACCTACGCCCGCGTTACCGAAGCCGCCGAGGCGGCGCTGGACAGCTACCTGGTCAAGCCGTTCACAGGCCAGCTGCTGGCTGAACGCATCGGCGAAGCGCAGCAGCGCAAGCAGGCCCTGCTGCCGGTGTTCGATGCGCTGGAAGCCAACGACCCGGCCCGTGCGGCCCAGATCTGCGTCGATCGTTTCGGGCAGCGCTCACCCTACTGGCTGTTCGGCGCCCGCCTGGGCGCCGAGTTGCTGCTGCGCCTGAAGCGCCCGCAGGAGGCGCACAAGTTGTACGACGCCGCCCAGGCTGCGCTGCCCCAGTCCTGGGCGCGGCTGGGCATGGCGCGTGCTGAACTGGCGTCCGGGCAACTGGCGGCGGCACGACGCCGACTGGACACGCTGCTGGAGGATCAACCCGATTTCGGCGATGCCCTGGACGTGCTGGGCCAGGTGCAACTGGAGCAGGGCCATCTGGACGAGGCATTGCAGACCCTGGCCCGCGTCGCCCGTCTGACGCCGGACTGTGTGCTGCGCCAGCAGCAGTGCGGCACGCTGGCGTTTTTGAGCGGCGACATGGCCCTGGCCACCGAGCACCTGCAACGCACCTGGGACATCGGCAACCGTTCGCGGCTGCTGGATGCGCAGACCGTGTTGCTGCTGACGCTGCTGGCCCACGACCGTGGCGACGTGCCGGCGCTGGCCCGCGCCGCCGCCGCATTGCCCGCCATGGCGGCGCACCACCCGTCATCGGCCAGGCTGCAGCGCATGCTGGCATGCACGCAGGTGCTGGCAGCGACGGCCGGCTTGGGCGGACTGGCCGGGCCGGCCGCTGCAGACGGTGGCCTGGCGCTGGCCCGGCAGCTGGCGGCGGACCACGAGCAGCCCGACTTCGATGTCGAGGCCGCGGTGGATGTGCTGGCACTGTGGACTCGGTTGCCGGCACAGCACAAGACGGAGCCGCTGCTCGGCGACGAGGTCGAGGCCGTGGTGCGCGGCATCGCGCGCCGCTTCTGCGTCTCCAAGGCCGCCGCCGAGTTGCTGGTGCGCGTGGTGCAGCCGCATGCGCCGGCAGTGTCCTGGGTGCGCGAGACGCAGGGCGAGGTGATGAACCTGGCCGAAGAGGCCATGAACCTCGCATTGCACGGCGACCCGACGGCGGCCGTGCGCAGCCTGCTCGAACATGGCGAACGCACGCGCAATGCCAAGCTCATCGACATGGCGGTCAGCGTGGTACGTCGACATCGTGAGCGCCTGAGCGATGCACCGCGCCTGCTCGGCGAAGCCGGCGCGCTGGCGCACCGCTACGGACACGGCCTGCCATTGCCGCGGCTGCGGCGCCATGGCCGCATGGCGGGCGGGATGGCACTGCGCGGCTGATCGCCTGATGCCTGATGCCTGATGCCTGAGCGCCTGTTCGCCTGGGCGCCTGTTCGCCTGAGCGCCCGACCCGGAAGTCCGGCAGTCCGGCCGGCGGCCGGCGACCGGCGGCCAGGCGGTGGACCAGCGGGCGTCAGCCACCGGCCGCGCCACGCGCGAGGCGCTTCAGAACAACTCGCCCTGTCCCGCCTGTGCGGCCGGTGGCCGAAAGCGCGTGAGGTCGAGCTCGATGCGCCGCCGCGCCAGGCCCAGGCGCGCGCAAGCCTTGTCCAGACGCTGTCGCAGCAACTGCGCCCACAGCCCCTGCCCGGTCATGCGCGTGCCGAAGTTCGTGTCGTTGTCCTTGCCGCCGCGCATGTCCCGCACACGGGCCATGATGCGCGCCGCCCGTTCGGGCACATGGCGTTGCAGCCAGTCCTGGAACAGCGGGTTCACTTCCCAGGGCAGGCGCAGCACGATGCTGAAGGCGGCCTGGGCACCGGCGTCGCGCGCAGCCGTCAGGATGTGTTCGAGTTCGGGCTCGTTCAGGAACGGAATCAGCGGTGACACGCTCACGCCGACAGGCACGCCCGCCTTGGCCAGCGCTTCGATGGTGCGCAGTCGGCGCTGCGGCGCGGCAGCGCGCGGCTCCAGCGCGCGTGCCAGCGCGGGGTCGAGCGTGGTCAGCGACACATAGACCGCAGCCAAGCCGTCGGCTGCCATCGGCGCGATCAGGTCGATGTCACGCTCGACCCCGCTGCTCTTGGTGACGAGCGAAAACGGATGCCGCGTCTCGGCCAGCACTTCGATCACGCTGCGCGTGATGCCCAGCCGTCGCTCGGCCGGTTGGTAAGCGTCGGTGGCCGAGCCGATGTTCAGGTACAGCGGCGCGTAGCCGCGTGCCGACAAGGCCACGCGCAGGCGTTCGGCGGCGTTGACCTTGGCGATGATGCGGGTCTCGAAGTCCAGCCCCGGCGACAGGTTCAGGTAGCTGTGCGTGGGCCGCGCGTAGCAGTACACACAGCCATGTTCACAGCCACGGTAGGGGTTGATCGAGAGGTCGAAGCCGATGTCCGGCGAGTCGTTGCCGCTCAGGATGCTTTGCACCGGGCGCTCGATGACCTGGGTCTGCGGTGCCAGCGTCTCTTCGCGCGCTGCCTGTTCCAGCGTGCCCCAGCCGTCGTCGAAGTCTTGCCGCGTGTCGGCGCTGAAGCGGTGTTCGATCGCCCACACCGTACCGCGGCCCTTGCGCGTGGCCTGCGGCGAGACCATCAGCGTGGCCGGCGGTGTCGACAGCGGCACGCGTGCCGCAATCGTCGGGGTATGGGCGGAGGGCATACTGTAAATCTATACAGTCATGCGCATTTATGCAAGCCCGAGCAAGTCCGAGCAAGCCGAACACGCCCGAGCTTGCCCGATCAGGCCCGCGCGGACCGGGCCTGATCAGTAGTCGCTGCCGCTGCTGCCCGGAGCCAGGTTCTCGAACTTGGTCAGCGGCCGCAGGAAGGCCAGCTTGACCGTGCCGACAGGGCCGTTGCGCTGCTTGCCGATGACGATCTCGGCCACGCCCGGTTCCTTGCTGTCCTTGTTGTAGTACTCGTCGCGGTAGATGAACATGATGACGTCGGCGTCCTGCTCGATCGCGCCCGATTCACGCAGGTCGCTCATCATCGGCCGCTTGTCGTTGCGCGTTTCGACGCTGCGGTTCAGCTGCGACAGCGCCATCACAGGGCACTGCAACTCCTTCGCCAGCGCCTTCAGGCCGCGCGAAATTTCGCCGATGGCGGTGGCGCGGTTTTCGTCGCTGCTGCTGCTGTTGGCACTCATCAGCTGCAGGTAGTCGACGACGATCAGCCCCAGCGTGCCGCCGAACTGACGCGCCATGCGCCGCGCGCGGGCCCGCAACTCGCCGCTGTTCAGCGCCGGGGTTTCGTCGATGTAGAGCGAGACATTGCCCAGCTTCTCCACCGCCTCGGTGAGGCGCTCCCATTCTTCGCTCTTCAGCCGCCCGGTGCGCAGGTTCTGCTGATCGATGCGGCCCAGCGATCCCACCATGCGCAAGGCCAGCTGCGAGGCGCCCATTTCCATCGAGAACACCAGCACCGGCAGCCCCTCGGCCACGGCCACGTTCTCGGCGATATTGAGTGCAAACGCGGTCTTGCCCATCGAAGGCCGTGCCGCCAGCACGATCAGGTCCCCCTTCTGCAGCCCGGCCGTCATGCGGTCGAGATCGAAGAAGCCGGTGCGCACGCCGGTCACTTCCTCGGCGCCGTTGTCGTGCAGTTCCTGCACGCGGTCGACGAGGTCGATGATGAGCTGGTTGATGGGCTGGAAGTCCTGGCGCTTGCGCGAGCCTTCTTCGCCGATCTTGAAGATCTTGGTCTCGGCCTCGTCGAGGATGGTGCTGACGGCGCGGCCCTGCGG
>JBBSCX010000217.1:0-6419 GCA_038249905.1 Burkholderiales bacterium | reverse complement strand
TCAACATCTTCGGCGGCATCATGAAGTGCGACACCATCGCCGAGGGTGTGATCGCGGCCTGCAAGGCCGTCAACCTGTCCGTGCCGCTGGTCGTGCGCATGAAGGGCACGAACGAAGACCTGGGCCGCAAGATGCTGGCCGACAGCGGCCTGCCCATCATCAGCGCCGACACCATGGCCGAAGCCGCGACGAAGATCGTCGCAGCCGTCCGCTGATCCACACACTCCACAGACCGCGTCCATCCCTCGGGGGTCGACTGCGGTACTCCGCACAAGAGAGGCAAACATGTCCATCCTGATCAACAAGGACACCAAGGTCATCACCCAGGGCATCACGGGCAAGACCGGGCAGTTCCACACCCGCATGTGCCGCGATTACGCCAACGGCCGCAACTGCTTCGTCGCCGGCGTCAACCCGAAGAAGGCCGGCGAGGACTTCGAGGGCATCCCGATCTTTGCCGGCGTCAAGGAAGCGGCCGCCGCCACCGGTGCCACCGTCAGCGTCATCTACGTGCCGCCAGCCGGCGCCGCGGCGGCCATCTGGGAAGCGGTCGAAGCCGACCTGGATCTGGCCATCTGCATCACCGAAGGCATCCCCATCAAGGACATGCTGGAAGTGCGCAACAAGATGCTGGCCAAGGAGGCCGCGGGCGGCAAGCGCACCCTGCTGCTGGGCCCCAATTGCCCGGGCACGATCACGCCGGAAGAAATCAAGATCGGCATCATGCCGGGCCATATCCACCGCAAGGGCCGCATCGGCGTGGTCAGCCGCAGCGGCACATTGACCTATGAAGCGGTGGCGCAACTGACCGAGATCGGCCTGGGCCAGTCGTCGGCGGTGGGCATCGGCGGCGACCCGATCAACGGTCTGAAGCACATCGATGTCATGCAGATGTTCAACGACGACCCCGACACCGACGCCGTGATCATGATCGGCGAGATCGGCGGCCCCGACGAGGCCGAGGCCGCGCGCTGGTGCAAGGCGAACATGACCAAGCCGATCGTCGGCTTCATCGCCGGCGTCACCGCGCCCGCCGGCAAGCGCATGGGCCACGCCGGTGCCCTGATCAGCGGCGGCGCCGACACGGCCGATGCCAAGCTGGCGATCATGGAAGAGTGCGGCTTCACCATCACGCGCAACCCTTCAGAGATGGCGCGGCTGCTGAAGCAGCTGCTCTGAACCCGACGGTCTCAGCGACCGCCGGCACGCAGAGCGCCCCGACGCCCACGAAAGCCGCCCGCGATGGAAATGCTCATTGACCCCGCCTTCTGGGTCGCCGTCGGCCAGATCATCCTGATCGACATCCTCCTCGGCGGGGACAACGCGGTCGTGATCGCCCTGGCCTGCCGCAAACTGCCGCCCCATCTGCGCATCAAGGGCATCCTGTGGGGCACGGCGGGCGCCATCGTCCTGCGCGTCATCCTGATTTTCTTCGCGCTGACATTGCTGGCGGTTCCGTACCTGAAGGTCGTCGGCGCCATCCTGCTGGTGTGGATCGGCGTCAAGCTGCTTGCGCCTGACGAAGAAGGGCATGGCGACATTGCCGCGTCCGACAAACTTTTCGCCGCCGTCAAGACCATCATCATTGCCGACCTCGTGATGAGCGTGGACAACGTCATCGCCATCGCTGGCGCGGCCCAGGGCGCTGGCGAGCACCAGATGGTGCTGGTCATCTTCGGCCTCCTGGTCAGCATCCCCATCATCGTCTGGGGCAGCCAGTTGGTGATCAAGTTGATGGACCGCTTCCCGACCATCATCACCGCGGGCGGCATGCTGCTGGGGTGGATCGCCGGCACCATGGCAGTGACCGACCCCGCGGCCATTCCGTACATGCCGCTGGTTGGCAAGGTGGTCACTGGCCAGTTGCCCGAGGTCGTGGCCGGCGTGCGCTATGGCGCGGGTGTCGCTGGCGCACTGCTGGTGCTGGGCATGGGCTTGCTGATCAAGCGCCGCAACGAGGCCAAGGCCGCGGCCGGCAAGGCTTGAACAGCACGCGGGTGGGCGGGCGGCGAGACCCATGTTCAATTCCCGGCCCCCGCCTGCCACCGAGGCCCGGCCACTGCCTGCGCCGCCCGGGCTCCCGCGCCGCTACAGCCTGCACAAGCGGCTGGGCGAAGGCAGCGTCGGCACCGTCTATGCCGCCTTCGATGCCGAACGCGACGAGGTGGTGGCCATCAAATTGCTGTCGCTGGGCGGATCGGGTCGCGGCGAGCCCGCACTGCAGCGCGCCCGTTTTGCCGCCGAAGCCGCCGCGGCACAGCGCCTGGCCCACCCCGACATCGTCGCCACCCTGGACGCCGGCAGCGAAGGCCCGCTCGGCTGGCTGGTGATGGAACTGGTGCCCGGCGTGCCGCTGTCGCGCTATGCCCAGCCCGCGCGGCTGCTGCCGGAGGCGCTGGTGCTGCGTGCCGTGCAGCGCCTGGCCGCGGCGCTGGCGCACGCCCACGCGGCCGGCGTCGTGCACCGCGACATCAAGCCCGCCAACGTGCTGGTGCACTGGCCGCTGGGCGTGCTGAAGCTGGCGGACTTCGGCCTCGCACGCCAGGCCGACAGCGAGGCCACGCGCACCGGCATCGTGATGGGATCTCCGGCTTATATGGCGCCCGAGTTGCTGGCCGGTGCCGCGCCCGACATGGCCACCGACTGCTACGCCCTGGGCGTGACGCTGTTCGAATTGCTGTGCGGGCAATTGCCCTTCATGGCGCCGGCTGCACCCGGCCAGGCCCTGCCGTCGACCGGCGAACTGCTGCGCCGCGTGGCACACGACCCCGTGCCTGCACTGGCCCTGTTGCGTCCCGACCTGCCAGCGCACACGGCGGCAGCATTGGACGCGCTGCTGCAACAGTTGCTGGCCAAGCGTGCGGCTGCGCGCCTGGCCAGCGCAAGCCGCATCGACCGCGCCTTGGAAGCCGCCATCCAGGACCTGAGCACCGCCCCCGGCCACGGACCGCGCACGGACCACGGGCCCGCGTGAACTGGACCACGCTGCCGCGCGGTGTGAAGTCACGGCGGCTCCTTGCGGTGCCCTCCGGGCCCTGCTGTGCGAGCCGTCTTCCGTTGCACAATGACCGGCCGCCCATGCAAGCCACCGCCGTCAGCCGCCCCCTGCCCAGCCGCCCCATGAGCATCGAGATTCATGCCGCTATGGACACCGGGCGGGCGCGCACCAACAACGAGGACGCGGTCGCCGTCGATGTCGACGTCTCGCTGGCCGTGCTGGCCGACGGCATGGGCGGCTACAACGCCGGCGAGGTGGCCTCGCAGATGGTCACCAACTTCATCCTGACCGAACTCGGCCGCTGGCTGCGCGAGGCCAGCAGCCAGGCCAGCGACGCCGAAGTGCGGCGGGCGATGGACATCTGCGTCGACAACGCCAACCGCGCCATCTTCAACGCCGCCAATGCCAACCCGCATTACGCCGGCATGGGCACCACGCTGGTGGTGGCCGTGTTCCGAGACAACCGGCTGATGCTGGGCCATGTGGGCGATTCGCGCTGCTACCGCTTGCGCGCCGGTCGGCTGCAGCAGATCACGCGCGACCACTCGCTGCTGCAAGAACAGATCGACGCCGGCCTCATCACGCCCGAGCAGGCCGCGTTTTCGGCCAACAAGAACCTGGTGACTCGCGCCGTCGGCGTCGAAGACACGGTGCTGCTCGAGACCCACCAGCACGAGGTGCTGCCCGGTGACGAGTTCCTGATGTGTTCCGACGGGCTGTCGGACATGCTCGACGATATGGGCATCGCCCAGTTGATGCAGACCCCGGACGGTCTGGAGGCGCGGGCACATGCACTGATCGACGCGGCCAATGACGCGGGTGGAAAGGATAATATCTCTGTGGTTCTGGTGCGCGCCTCCGGCGGTGCGGCCAATCCGGCACGATCGTGGTGGCCCTTCCGGCGCTGACACGGAGCGGCGCCGCCAGGGCCGCAAACTCGGCGCCGTTTGGCGTCTCGCCCGTTGCGGCCGGCAACGGGCCTGTGTGAGGACAGGCATGGGCAAGCTGGTCGTTTCGCTCGACGGTGTGGTCATCAAGGAAGTCCAGATCACCAAGGACAAGACCACGCTGGGTCGGCGCCCCTACAACGACATCGTCATCGACAACCTCGCCGTCAGCGGCGAACACGCCGTGTTGCAGATGGTGGGTGCCGACGTCTTCATCGAAGACCTCAACAGCACCAACGGCACCTACATCAACGGCAAGGCGGTGAAGAAGCAGCTGCTGGCGCACAACGACACCGTCGAGATCGGCAAGTACAAGATCAAGTACCTCGTCGACGAGAGCGCCGACTACGAGAAGACGATGATCATGCGGCCCGGCAGTTCGGCGCCGCCGTACGGCACGTCTCAGCACGGGCTGGCCTCTGGATCGCACCACCCCGGACTGCATGCCGCCGGGCTGCACCCCACCGCCTCCGGCCATCCGGCCATGGGCGCGGCTTCTGGTTTCGGCGGCCTGGGCATGCCGCCGGTGTCCGCCCCGGTGACGGTGCAGCCGGCGCTGATCAAGGTGCTCAACGGCGCCGCTGCGGGCCGCGAGGTGACACTCACCAAGGTCGTCACCACCGTCGGCAAACCCGGTGTGCAGGTGGCCAGCATCACCAAGCGGCCGAACGGCTATGCCTTCGCCCATGTCGAAGGCGCGCAGCGGCCCAGCGTCAACGGTGTCCCCCTGGTGGGCGACTCGGTGCCCCTGCGCAACGGCGACGTGATCGAGCTGGCCGGCACGCAGATGCAGTTCGTCTACCGCTGACGGGCCCGGCGGCGGCGCTGCAGCGCGCGTGAAGGCCTTCACGCGACAGGCGCCGCAGCACGTTGATGCGTCATACGACTGACGAATTGATGCGCTTTGGCATTGCCAGCGCGGCGGGGGCGGCCCAATATCCCGTCACCTGTCGTGGCTGACACCTCCGCGCACACTGTTTGCCCCGCCTGTTCCGCCTGCCCCGTCTGCCCCGCGTCCCTCGCGCCCCCTTCCCCTCCCTGACTTCATGCAGATCCGCGTCCTCGGTTGCTCGGGCTCCATCGCCGCCGGCAGTCGCACCACATCCTTCCTGCTCGGCGACGAAGTGCTGATCGACGCCGGCACCGGCGTCGGCGACCTGACGCTGGACGAGATGGCGCGGGTCGACCACATCCTGGTCACGCATTCGCACCTCGACCACGTGCTGGCCATCGGCTTGCTGGCCGACAGCGTCACGCGCAAGCGCCAGGCCGACGCACGTCCGCCCGTGCAGGTGCACGCCCTGCCCGAGACCATCGCGGTGCTGCGGGCGCACATCTTCAACAACCTCATCTGGCCCGACTTCAGCCGCCTGCCCACGCCCGAACACCCGGTGCTGGCCTTCGTGCCGCTGGCCGTGGGCGAGGTGCTGAACCTGGCCGGGCACCGCATCGAAGTGCTGCCAGCGTCGCACACCGTGCCGGCGGTGGGCTATGCGGTGCTGGGCGACGCCGGACTGGGTGCCTGGGTCTTCACCGGCGACACCGGCCCGAACCCGGCACTGTGGGCGCGGCTGGCCAGCTTGCCGGTAGCCGCCCTGGTGATCGAGACCGCCTTTCGCAACGACGAACTGGCGCTGGCCATCGTCAGCCGTCACCTGTGCCCGCGCCAACTGCGCGAGGAGCTGAGCCGCCTGGCCGCGCCGGCCGAGGTCTACATCACGCACATCAAGCCGGGCGAGGTCGATGCCGTGATGAGCGAGATCGCCGCCCACGACAGCCCGCATCACATCCAGGCCCTGGTATCGGGGCAGGTGATGCTCTGGGGCTGAGTCTGTGGCGGGTGGCTGATGGCCGCACCCGCGGCACGGTCAGATCGCCCAGTCCGCGACCTGCAAGGCGGGCCGTTCGGGCATGAAGTCGTCGCCAACCGCCGGCGCATCGATGAAGAAGCTGTCCCAGCCGTGCCCCACGGGCACGATGACACGCTCCAGACCGCGCACCCGAACCTCGACCCGCTTCACGTGTTCGGGCAAACGGGCTTCCGCGGGCAGGCGAACCGCCTGGGACCCGTTGTTCTGGAAAACGGCTGTCGAAGTCATGGAGACACTTCGCAGGACTGATCTGCGGCACAGCAGAGATCAGCGGCATACATCGGGTGGGGTGCATGGGTCGCGGGCGCGACGCAGGCACCATGCATCTGGATTCATACCAACGTCTGGATCGACCGCATCGACAACGACAGCCACCGGCACGCATGGGCGATCGAACAGCTTCAAAGGGGCAGCGAACGAGCGCCTCTGCATATCAACCTGATCGTCTACACGGAACTGCTGGTCCCGGGGCCGGACGTTCAGGCGCTGGATCAGTGGCTGGACATCTACAACGTCCTGCGCAGCGACCTTCCGTGGGCCAGTGCCGCCCTGGCCGCCGCCGAAGTGCTTGACCATCACCTCGGTGCCGCTGAAGCGAAATGC
>JBBSCX010000216.1:0-6423 GCA_038249905.1 Burkholderiales bacterium | reverse complement strand
TGGCCGCGCTGCGCGCCGGTGCCACCGCGGCCAGCACGCCGCAGGCCGTGGCCACCGCGGCGATGCGCAAGGCCATGTCAGGCGCCAACGTGATGGCGAACAGCGGCAGTCCGTCACTGCCGCGCACGAAGGTGGTGAACAGGAAGATCAGCCCCACCGCCAGCAGCACGCCCAGGGCCGATCCCAGCGCACCCACCACCGCACCCTGCAGCAGAAAAACCCGCAGCACCTGGCCCCGCGTGGCGCCCATGGCACGCAGGATGCCGATCTCGCGCCGCTTCTGCACCACCGACACCACCAGCACGCTGGCAATGCCCAGCACCACCACCACCATCACCACGACGCGGATCAAGGTCGTGCTCACGCTCTGCGCGTTCAGCGCCGATACCAGGCTGGCGTTGGTCTGCTGCCAGCTCTCGGCCTTGAGCTGCCAGCGCTGCGCCAGTTGCGGCGCCAGCTCGTCGGCCTGCCAGACGTCGAACAGCGCCAGGTCGATCTGGGTTGCGCCGCCGGGCAGGCCGACCAGGCTTTGCGCCGTGCGCAGCGGCACCAGCACCGTGCGGCGGTTGAGTTCGCGCACTCCCAGGTCCACCAGGGCGGTGATGCGCACCGAATCGCTGTTGCCCGCCGCACCGGTGTCGGTGCTTGCGGTGGCTGCGGTGGCTGCAGTGGCTGTGCTGATGGTCATGCGGTCGCCCACCTGCACGCCCAGGTCGCTGGCCAGTTCGCGGCCGATGATGGCTTCGCCGGCCGCCAGCCGCGCCTGCCCGGCCACCACCTTCGAGCGCAGGTTGATGATGCGGTCGTAGCGGTCGAGGTCGACCCCGGCCAGCGCGATCGAGCGCTGCGCCTGCCCGCGCAATGCCAGGCCCGCGCCCGAGACCATGGGCGACACGGCGGCGACTTCGGGCATGGCCTGCAGCAGCGGCACCAGGGCCTGCCAGTTGACGAGCGTGCGGGCGCTCTGCGTGCGCGGCTGGGTCTGCACCAGCACGGCCGCGCCGGGTGCCGCGGGCAGCGGCAGCGCGACTGCGTTGTCCAGCGCGCTGATGGTGATGTGGGCCTGCGCGCCCAGGGTCTTGTCCAGCGTGTTGCGCTGCAGGCCCGCGATCAGCGCCGAGATGTAGGCCACCACAGCCACCCCGGCGGCCACGCCGACGATGATCAGCAGCGTCTGCATGCGGCCTTCGCGCAGGAAACGCAGCGCCACGCGGCGCTCGAAGCCGAGCATGCCCAGACGCCAGTGCGAGCCGGTCGGGGTGCTGTTCATCGGCCCATGGCATTGCTCATGGCCGAGCCGGCGTCGCCGTCGCGCCGGCCGGCTGCAGACGCGCCGCCCTGGTTGCCGGTGGGCGCAGGCACCAGGGTCACGCGCACGCGGCTGCCGGGCGCGGGCGCCGGGCCCACCAGCACGGCTTCACCGGCGGCCAGGCCCTGCAGCACTTCCACCGCTTCGAGGTTGCGCAGGCCGGTGCGCACCGTGCGGGCCCGCACGCGGCCGTCCGGCGCCAGCCACAGCGTGGCGCGGCCCGGGTCGTTGGCGTTGATCGCGGCCGTGGCAGGCGTACCGGCCGCGCCGTCAGCGCCGTCAGCGCCGTCAGCGCCATCTGCAGGCGTGGCCCCCGCCGGGCGCAGCGCCGACAGCGGCACCACCAGCGCCTGGTCGCGCCTTGCGGTGCTGACATCCACCGACAGGGTCATGTCCTCACGCAGGCGCTGGCGCAGGGCGGCATCGGCAGCGAGATCGGCATCGGTGACCTCCAGCTTCACCTCCACCGCACCGCGCTGTGCGTCCACCAGCGGAGAAATCGACAGCACGCGGGCGCCGAAAGCCTGGTCCGGAAAGGCATCTGCGCGCACCTGGGCCGTCTGGCCGGGCTGCAACTGCTGCAGATAGCGTTCGTCCACCAGGGCCACCAGTTGCAAGGGGCCCTGCAGCGACAAGGTCAGCAGCGCACGGCCGGGCTGCACGATCTGCCCCGGTTCCACCGCCCGCACCAGCACCTGCGCGGCAGTGGGTGCGCTGATGCGCGTCTGCGCCAGACGGGCCCGGGCGGCCTGGGTAGCGGCGCCGGCCAATGTCAACTGGGCCTGCGCCTGGGCCAGGTCGCTGCCCTGTTCGCCCACCGCCTGGGCCTGGGCGCGCGCGGCGTCCAGCTGCGCCTGGGCCACGGCCACGGCGCGTTGGCTGTCGTCCTGCCGCGCCGGGCTGAGAAAGCCGCTGGCCACCAGTTCGCGCGTGCGCTGGGCGTCGGCCTGGGCGGCCAGCAGCACCGATTCGGCCTGCGCCACGCCGGCCTGCACGCCGCTGCGGCCGCTGCTGCGCAGGCCGCGCAGGCGGGCGGCGGCCTGCTGCTCGCCGGCCACGGCCTGGGCCAGCGCGGCCTGCAGTTCGGTCTCTTCGAGCTGCAGCACGGCCTGACCGGCCTGCACGCTGTCGCCTTCTCGCACCAGCACCGCCTGCACGCGGCCGGTGATGGTGGCGCCCAGGTCCACCCGCGATCGGCTGGCCACGCGGGCCGAGAACTGCAGCGTGCGCTGCAACGGCTGCATCTGCGCCGCCACGGCCAGCACACTGGGCGCGCGCACGCGCCAGAACACCACCGCCGCCACCGCCAACACCACGGCCAGCGCGAACAACCACCACCATCGTCTGACCATGGTGCGATTGTGACCAGCCACGGCAGGCCAGCCGGCGAAGGGCCGTAACGACGACGGACTTGTTTGCGCTGCGTCAGCACCGAGACAGGTATCGGCCACCGCATCGGTATCGCCATCGGGCCAGCCACGACGCAACCCGGCCCCCGCTTGCCCTCGGCTGCGGATGGACTGCCGAACCCGCGAGATCGTGGAAAGACGAGATTCTTTATAGAAAGTTGACTTGCTCTGAAGAAAGTCATGTGTTCATTCTGTGTCCGCTCCCTCGCAGGTCAAAAGCCACCTCCGGCACCCTCTGACAGGTCTGCTCGGCAGTGCCGGAAACGTGCGCGTTCTCCGCGCGCTGGCGGCGGACAGAGCCCCGCAGTCAGCACCGCAGTTGGCGGTAGCGGCAGGGCTCACGCCGCAGGGCACGCGAGGAGTGCTGGATGGGCTCGTCGGCCAACGGTCGGTCAAGGTCCACGGCGCGGGCCGTGCCCAGCTTTATGAACTGAACGCCTCGCATCCTCTGGCATCGTCCTTGGCGTCGTTGTTCCAAGACGAGCAGCGCCGATGGGACGCCCTGCTGAGCTCGATCCGCGAGGTTCTCGCGCGTCAGGGCGCAGCCGTGAGCGCGGCCTGGCTTTATGGCAGTGTCGCCCGCGGCGACGACTCGCCCACCAGCGACCTGGACATCGCGCTCGTCGTCCGGTCTCAGGCCGTGGCCGACCGGATTCGCGAAGCGTTGATCCCGCTGGAAGACGCGCAGCAGATCCAGGTCTCGCTCACGGCACTCACCACCAAGGACTTTGCAGTGCTGCCGATGGACGACGCTTGGTGGTGCAACGTCGTTCGCGACGGGCGCGTCCTCCAGGGTCCGGCACCCGAGCAGGCCCGGCGGCGCTTCGCGAAAGTGGGCGTATGACCGGCCAAGGGCCACGCAAGGTGGTCGACGCGGGACACTCGCCCGCGCGCTTGCTGCAGGCTCGCGATTTCCACGAATCGGATCGCAGCCTCGTCACGCTGGCTCAGAGCAAGAGCTGCAACAGTGCGATCGCGCAGGCCCGCCTTCAGGCTGCGCCCGCCGTCAGCCCGCCCTCAACCCGCCCTCAGCCCGCCGCGCGACCGATGCCGTGGTAATCGATGCCCTGCAGCTTCATCAATTTCGGGTCGTAGATGTTGCGCCCGTCAAAGATCAGCGGCTGCTTCAGCGTGGCCTTGATGGTGTCGAAGTCGGGGTTGCGGAATTCCTTCCATTCCGTCACCACCACCAATGCGTCGGCGCCTTCGAGTGCCGCTTCCTGGCTGTCGACGAAGCTCAGCCCCGGCGTGCCTTCCAGCACGCGCCGGGCCTCGTCCATCGCCACCGGGTCGTAGGCCTGCAGGCGCGCGCCGCGGCGCGACAGTTCGGCCAGGATGACGCGGCTCGGGGCCTCGCGCATGTCGTCGGTGTTGGGCTTGAAGGCCAGGCCCCAGATGGCGAAGGTGCGGCCCTTCAGGTCTTGCCCGAAGCGGGCCGTGATCTTGTCCACCAGCACATGCTTCTGGCGGTCGTTGGCGGCCTCCACGGCCTGCAACACACCCAAGTCCATGCCGTTCTCGCGGCCGATGTGGATCAGCGCCTTCACGTCCTTCGGGAAGCAACTGCCGCCGTAGCCGGTGCCGGGATACAGGAAGTGGGTGCCGATGCGCGGGTCGCTGCCGATGCCCTTGCGCACCGCTTCGATGTCGGCGCCCACGCGTTCGGCCAGCAGGGCCAGTTCGTTCATGAAGCTGATGCGCGTGGCCAGCATGGCGTTGGCGGCGTATTTGGTGAACTCCGCGCTGCGCACGTCCATCAACTGCAGGCGGTCGTGGTTGCGCATGAAGGGCGTGTACAGCGCGCGCATCAGCAGGACGGCGCGTTCGTCGTCGGCGCCGACGACGATGCGGTCCGGGCGCATGCAGTCCTCGACCGCGGCGCCTTCCTTCAGGAATTCGGGGTTGCTGACGACGGCAAAGTCCATCGTCGGCAGACCGCGCGCGGCCAACGCCGCACGCACTGCATCGCGCACCTTGTCGGCGGTGCCCACGGGAACGGTGCTCTTGTCGACGATGACCTTGTAATCGGTCATGTGGCGGCCGATGCTGGTGGCCGCGGCCAGCACGTACTGCAGGTCGGCGCTGCCGTCCTCGTCGGGCGGGGTGCCCACGCCGATGAACTGCATCGTGCCATGTGCGACTGCGGCGGCGATGTCGGTGGTGAACTGCAGGCGGCCGGCGGCGGCATTGCGGCGCACAATTTCTTCCAGCCCCGGCTCATGGATGGGGATGCCGCCCGCGTTGAGCAGGTCGATCTTGCGAGCGTCCACGTCCAGGCACATGACGTGGTTGCCCATCTCCGACAGGCAGGCGCCCGTGACCAGGCCGACGTATCCGGTTCCGACGACGGTGACTTTCATGGGTGGCGACTCTCCAGCACAGCGAAGCCTGGAATTCTCCCATCGGCCTGCGGCGCGGCCGTGACGCCGATCGCCTTGGGCGCGGCGCTGTTCACGGCCGCGAGCTGCGCCGCTTCAGCGCGGGTTCACTGCCGTCTCAACGCGGCCGTGTGTGCTCACGCAACCAGGCGGCGAAGTCGGGCTCTTCCAGGGTGCCGGCGGCGACGGCGAGCATGGTCAGAACGCAGGCCGGATCGTCGGCGGTCAGTTCATGGCCGTTCAAGGCAAGAAAGAGTTCGACCGCCACAAAGGCCGTGCGCTTGTTGCCGTCGATGAAGGGATGGTTGCGCGCCAGTCCATATCCATAAGACGCCGCCAATTCGGCCACATCGGGTTCACCGTAGGCCGCCAGGTTCAGGGGCCGCGCCAAAGCCGACTCGAACAGGCCCTCGTCGCGCACCCCGCTGGCACCACCATGTTCCAGCAGCTGCTCGTCGTGCACGGCGCGCAGCACGGCGGCCTGCAGCCACACCCAGCCGGCCATGGCTACTTCGCCAGTTCGCGCAGCACATGGCGACGCGACTTCATGATGTTGCGCGCCGCTTCCATCTGGGCTTCGAAGCCCTGGTCGTAAGGCGTCAGCGTGGCGCCCCCCGGCGCGTCGGTGACGAACAGCACGTCACCCTTTTCCAGCTTCAGCCGCGCCAGCAGTTCCTTGGGCAGGATGACCCCCAGCGAGTTGCCGATCTGGGTGATCTTCAGCGTGGTGGTCATGGCAGAGCCCCTCGTTATAACAATCGTTAGTTTAACGCTGCCCGCCTGCGACCGCCACGCCCGACGCGCCACGCCCGACGCCCAGGCGGGGCCCCGGGCGGTCCGCAGGCCCGGGTCAGGCCAGGGGACACAGCCGCCAGGGCGGAGCCGGCCAGGCCGAGCGCGTGGCGCCCACGGCCACGAAGTGCGGGTTCTCGAAGCCCGGCTTGCCGTAGCCCAGCGGCGTGCCGTCCAGGCGGCAGACCTCGCCGCCCGCGGCGGCCAGCACGGCGTGGCCGGCGGCGATGTCCCATTCCATGGTGCGGCCCAGGCGCGGATACAAGTCGGCCTGGCCGGCGGCCAGCAGGCACAGCTTCAGCGACGAGCCGGCGTTGGTGCGCGATGCCACGCGCTGCCCGGCCAGCAGCGCGTCCAGCGCCGTCTCGTCGCCGTGCGAGCGGCTGGCGACCACCGTCAGGCCGGCGGCGGGCACGGCGCGGGCGGCGATGGGGCGGCGGCCGGCGGCGGTCTCTTCCCAGGCGCCCTGCCCCTGCAGGCCGGCGTACAGGCGGCCGCCGGGCGCCGCACCGTCGCTGTCCCAGGCCGGTGCCAG
>JBBSCX010000215.1:0-6448 GCA_038249905.1 Burkholderiales bacterium | reverse complement strand
CGTCAGCACCGGGCTGATGTAGGCCCGGTCCAGCACCGCAGCGATGTCGGCGGCGCGATGGTCGGCGCGGTGCAGGCGTTCGAAGGCCAGCGCCAGCGATCCTTCCTGCATGTCGCCGGCACGTTCGTGCGCGGCGCGGCGGCGCAGGTGGTGGCGGTCTTCGGCGATGTTGACCAGGTGGCTGAAGTAGGTGAAAGCGCGGATCACCGTCACCGAGCGGTCGGCCGACAGGTTCTTCAACAGCCGGTCCAGCACGCGGCCGGCGCTGGCATCGGCCCGCAGCCGGTAGGCCACCGAGAGCTGGCGCACCCGCTCGATCAAGTCGAAGGCGTCGCTGCCTTCCTGCTCACGCAGCACGTCGCCCAGGATGCGGCCGAGTAACCGGATGTCCTCGACCAGCGGCTTGTTCTTCGCCGCAGCGTCCTTGTCAGGGCGCGCCTGCGAGGGTTTGGCGATCACCTTGGCACGCGGCTTGGCAGCGGATCGGGGCAGGGTGGCAGCGGGCATGACGGGCTCCTGGGGCGTAACCAAGTTACCAATGGGCCGATTCTGGCATCGGCCGAAGCGTAGAAAGATGCACGCAAACCTTGTGCCGGGCGTCCGCACACGGCGGGCCTCTGCGGTGCCGATGCCGGGGCAGGGGCGGTCCGTGCTGCACGGCAATAATCTGGCGATGAGTACCCCGATGAGCAACGCCACTCCCACCATCATCGCCACGCGCGAAAGCCGCCTTGCCCTGTGGCAAGCCGAACATGTGCGCGACGCGCTGACGGCTCGCTTCAGCCTGGAGGTGCATTTGCTGGGCATGACCACGCGCGGCGACCAGATCCTGGACCGCGCGCTGTCCAAGGTCGGCGGCAAGGGCCTGTTCGTGAAGGAACTGGAAACGGCGCTGGAAGAAGGCCGCGCCCATCTGGCCGTGCATTCGCTGAAGGACGTGCCCATGGACCTGCCGCCCGGCTTCGTGCTGGCCGCGATCTGGCAGCGCGAGGACCCGCGCGACGCCTGGGTGTCGGCGAAGTACGCCTCGCTGGACGAACTGCCGCAGGGTGCCGTGGTCGGCACGTCCAGCCTGCGCCGGGTTGTGCAGTTGTTGTCGCGCCGTCCCGACCTGCAGATCGAGCCCCTGCGCGGCAACCTGGACACGCGTCTGCGCAAGCTGGACGAAGGCGGCTTCGACGCCATCGTGCTGGCGGCGGCCGGCTTGATGCGGCTGGGCCTGGCTGAACGCATCCGCACCCGCTTCGAGCCCGATCAGATGCTGCCGGCCGCTGGCCAGGGCGCGCTGGGCATCGAGGTGCGAGAGGACGCGACCGCCCTGCGCGCGCTGCTGGCCGAGACCAATCACATGCCCACCTTCCTGGCCTGCCACGCCGAGCGCGCCGTGTCGCGCGCCCTGGGCGGCAGCTGCAGCATGCCGCTGGCGGCGCATGCCGTCTGGCAGGGCGACACGCTGATGCTGGAGGCGGCCCTGGGCGATGCCAGCAAACCCACGCGCAAGCTGCTGCACACGCGGCAGCAGGCGGCTGTCGTCGACGAGGCGGGCGCACGCGCCCTGGGCACAAAAGCCGTCGCGGCCCTGCATCAGGCCGGTGCGGCCGATTACCTGCCGGTGGCTTGAAACCGTCGCGCCCGGTGGCTGAGGGCTGCGCCGTATCCGACTGCGGCCACCTGCGCACAGTCGCCTCAAACCCGCTGCGCAAGCGCCCCGCCGGGCCCCCGCGATGAACGCGACGCCCAGCAAGAGCCCCGGCCCGCTGTGCATCGTCACCCGTCCCGCCGCCCAGGCGGGGCCGGCCGTGCTGGCGCTGCAAGCGGCGGGGCTGCGCGCTGCGGCGCTGCCTCTGATCGCGATCGGGCCGCCCGCCGACCCCGCGCCGGTGCACGCCGCCTGGGCGGCGCTGCCTGCTTGTGCGCTGGTGATGTTCGTCAGCGCCAACGCGGTGCAGTATTTCTTTGCCCTGGGGCCTGTGGCAAAGCCGGCCTGGCCCGCGGCTGTCATCGCGGCCTGCACCGGGCCGGGCACGGCCGCGGCACTGCGCGCAGCGGGTGTGCCCGCCACGGCCATCGTGCTGCCGCCGCCGGGCGCGCCGCAGGAATCCGAATCGCTGTGGGAGCAGCTGACACATCTGCCATGGGCGGGGCGGCAGGTGTGGGTCGTGCGGGGCGAGCAGGGTCGTGATTGGCTGGCCGAATGTTTGCGCGAACAGGGTGCCCATGTGAACTTCGTCGCCGCCTACCAGCGCCAGCCACCGACGCCCGATGCTGCAGGGCGCGCCTTGCTGGCCGCCGCCCAGGCCGCGTCCGAGGGGCACCTGTGGCTGTTCAGCAGCAGCGAGGCCGTGGCCAACCTGCAGGGACTGGCACCCGGTGCCGACTGGTCCAGGTCTGCCGCGTTGGCGTCGCACCCACGCATTGCCGCGGTGGCGCGTGGCGCCGGATTCGGCACCGTGGACCAGCAAGGACTGGCGCCCGGCGATGTCGCCACCTGGCTGCGGGCACGGCCGCCACAGGCCCGGCCGCCACGTTAGGCGTCGATACACTCCAGCGACACCGATCGAGCGCATCCGACACTGTCCGTCGGCTGCCGCCGCCAGACCACAAAGCGCTTCGCGCTCTGCCTGCGCCACACCTCAGCTGCCTGCCCACCGTCCCGACGTGACCGAACCGACAGCGACCCCTCCGTCCCTGCCCCCTGGGGCGACGCCACCCGAGACGGCGCCCACGGCCATGAATGCGCCTGACGCGATCGCGGACGCTGCCGGCGCTGCCGGCGCTGGTGCCACCGCGGCAGTCGCGGCGCCCACCCACACTGGCGCGCTGGGCCTGGCCGTCCAGGCACACGGCCGCTGGCTGGCTGCGGGTGCCGTCGTGCTGGCCTTGCTGTCGGGCGCGGCGGTCAGCCTGGCCTGGAACACCCAACAGCGCGTCAAGGCGCTGGAGACCGAACTGGTGCGCCGCCAGCAGGACAGCACCACCCAGGCCACCGAGGCACGCACGCTGGCCCGCCAGGCCGAGGAGGCGGCGCGCGCAGCGGTCGCGCGCACGGCCTTGCTTGAAGTGCGGCTGGCAGAGACGACGATGCAACGCACGCAGCTGGAAGAACTGATCCAGTCGCTGGCGCGTTCACGCGACGAGAGTGTGCTGGTCGACATCGACGCTGCGGTGCGCGTGGCCCTGCAGCAGACCGCCATCACCGGCAGCGCCGAGCCATTGCTGGTGGCGTTGCGGCAGGCCGATGAGCGCCTGGCACGCAGCAATCAGCCGCGGCTGGAGCGCGTGCGCCGCGCGGTCGCGCAAGACCTGGAACGAACGCGCGCTGCGGGCAGCACGGACATTGCCCTGCTGGCGATGCGCCTGGACGAGGCCATCCGGCAGATCGACGACTTGCCATTGCTGGCCACGCCCGAACGGGCAAGCTCGGCGCGACCGAGCAACATCGAAGCGCGACGCGAGGCGGCGCGTGCGGCCGCTGCGCAGGCGTCGGCACCTGCACCTGCACCTGCAACCGCAGCCAGCGCAGCCTCCACCCTGCAGGCCTGGCGCAGCCGCTGGCTGGAGGTGGGCAGCCTGGTGTGGCAGGAGGCGCGCAGCCTGCTTCGGGTGACGCGCATCACCCAGCCCGAGGCCTTGCTGGTGGCGCCCGAGCAAGCCTACTTCCTGCGCGAGAACCTGAAGCTGCGGCTGCTGAACGCGCGGCTGGCGCTGCTATCGCGTCAGTTCGACACCGTGCAGGCCGACCTGCGCGATGCCCAGTCGGCCCTGGACCGCTACTTCGACCGCAGTGTCCGCAGTGTCGGTGCGACCAGCGAGCTGCTGCGAGAGGTGGCGGTGCAGGCACGGCAAGTCGGCGTGCCGCGGCCCGACGCCACGCTGGCCGCCATCGCTGCCGTGGCGCCGGCTGCGGCAGCGAACCGCTGATGCGGCGCCGACCGGGGGCTTGGCGATGTTCGGCATGAAGAGCGTCGTCTGGCTGGTGCTGTTGTTTGTCGTTGCCGTGGTGGCTGCAACCACGCTGGGCAGCAACGATGGGCTGGTGACGCTGTACTGGCGGGGGTGGCGCACAGAGCTGTCGTTGAACCTTTTCGTGCTGCTGTTTCTCGGTGGGTGTGTGCTGCTGATGTCGGCCTGGCAGGCCCTGACGTCGTTGGTGACACTGCCGCGCCGTGCGGGCGAATGGCGTGCGCTGCGACGCGAACGGGCGGCCCACGCCGCACTGCGCGAGGCCCTGGCCGAGACCTTCAGCGGCAGGTACAGCAGGGCGCGCAAGGCGGCAGAGAAGGCGCTGGCGCTGCAGCGTGAAACGCCCGAGCTGGCCGACGATGGCGAGTTCCGCGTGCTCGGCCAGCTGCTGGCGGCAGGCAGTCTGCACCGGCTGCAAGACCGAACCCGGCGCGACCAGCTGCTCAAGCAGATATTTGCCGGCGGCCGGCGCAACCTGGGCCCGCGCAGTGCCGAAGAGGGGGCACGCCTGCTGGCGGCCGAATGGGCGCTGGAAGACCGCGACCCGGCGCGCGCACAGGACATGCTGCGGGCCCTGCCCCCCGGAGCCGCACGCCGCATGCAGGCACTGCGCCTGCGACTTCAGGCCGCGCGTCTGGGCCGTGAACCGATGGAGGCGCTGCAAACGGCGCGTTTGCTGGCGAACCATCAGGCCCTGTCCCCTGTCGTCGCGTCCAGCTTGCTGCGGTCCTTGGCCTTCGATGTGATGGACGGCGCACACGACATGCAACAGCTGCGCCGACTGTGGTCGCAGCTGGACGCTGCCGATCGCCGCGACGCGCATGTCGCCGCGCGCGCCGCGCAGCGCGCGGTGCAATTGGGTGCGGCCGACGACGCGCGGCAGTGGCTGCGCCCCTTCTGGGATCGCCTGGCCGATCTCTCCGCCGATGAACGTGAGCAGGTGGCGCTGGCGTTGCTGGAGGCCTGTGCCGGCATCGGCGCCGAATGGCTCCCGCGCCTGGAGAGCGCCGCCTTGGCCTTCGGTCAAGAGGCCGCGGTGATCGCCGCGGTCGGCGCCGCCTTCGCCGATCGCCAGCTCTGGGGCAAGGCCCGGCCGCTGCTCGAGGAGGCGGCCGCGTCCCCGAGCCTGATGTCGCGCACGCGGCGCCAGTGCTGGCGGTTGCTGGCCGCGATGGCGCGGGAAGTCAGCGACGAGGCCCGTGCGCTGCGCTGCGAAGCTGCGGCCGCAGCCATCGACTGACGGTGCACCGCGCCCCCGATGCGGTGCAGCCACCGGCCGTCGCTGACTGGCTGACGCTGGCTGTCGCTGGCACCGGAACTGCTATACTGCAAGGCTTGATGCGGCTGTAGCTCAGTTGGATAGAGTACTTGGCTACGAACCAAGGGGTCGTGGGTTCGATTCCTGCCAGCCGCACCATAAGAATCAACGGGTTAGCTCTCACAAGGGCTAGCCCGTTTGGCTTTGTGGGCCGCGTTTTCAGGATTTCTGGCAATTTTCTGGCAACTCGGTCTGCGGTAGGGGCGAAGCGGTGTCGGGCTTCAACACCCACCTCATACCTTGCGCCAACGATCCATGTCGGCGTCGATCTCGCCAAGTCGCCCTCGCAGCAGGCCCAGCTTCGCCGACATGCCGACCAGCGCGGCGTTGACGTGGGCGTCGTGTTCGCGCTGTAGCCGTTCAAACGTGCGCCAGTGCATGCCCTTCGGCTTCCAGCCGTTGTCGTTCAAGATGCCGGGCGCCCAGCCCAAGCGGTTGCGCAGCTTGTCAGCTCGGTGGGTAGCCCTGTCGTCGTCGGCTTCGCGCTGGCTTCGGTAGGCCAGGCGGTTGCACTGGCGACAGGCGAACACCCTGCCACCATGCAGGATGGCCACCCGTCTCCCGCAGCCGAGAGCGGGACAGCGCCACCAGACACGCTTCCCGCCGAACCCGCAGGGCGTCCACTCCAGCGCCACCGCGTAGTGCATCGGCTCCCACTCGCCGCCGTTGTTGTGCCGGCTGCGGTTGCGGTAGTCCAGCACCACGCTGTCGGATTCCACCCGCAGCTGGATGGATGCGAAATTCTCGCCGTTGCACTTCCACTGCCAGGTGAACCAAGCCCCAGGCGTCAGTTGCCCAGCCCGGCTGATGCTGCGCACGTCCAGCGCCAGCATGTCGTTGGTGCAGCGTTTGCCGCCCTGCGCGCCACTTCCGAAGCCGCCCATGCTCAGGCCCTCCAAGATTCCCCGAAATCATCCGGCAGATCGAACAAGTTCTGTTGCGTCATTCCGCCGCCGACGGCCCGAAAACCCGCGCCGTTGCTGGGTTTTCGATGGTTTCCACGGTACGCAGCTTTCCGGCCAGTTCTGCTGCAACAAGTGACCGGATATGGTCCTTAAAGTCCCCATCAGAGTCCGGGAACCTGGTCGAGTGGATGACTTTCTGCGCCAATTTTTCGACCAAAGGATCGGCGCCGTTGAGTTGCTGCACCACCACCGTCAACGGGGT
>JBBSCX010000214.1:0-6465 GCA_038249905.1 Burkholderiales bacterium | reverse complement strand
GGCCGCGACTACCGCAGCGTGATGCCGACCAATCTGTACGGACCGGGGGACAACTTCCACGCCACCAACTCGCATGTGATCCCGGCCTTGCTGCGCCGCTTTCATGAAGCGGTGCAGGCGAGCGCCGCCGAAGTGGTGATCTGGGGCAGCGGCACGCCGATGCGCGAGTTTCTGCACGTGGACGACATGGCCGCGGCCAGCGTGCATGTGATGGACCTGCCGCACGAGGTCTACGCCGCGCACACGCAACCCATGCTGAGCCACATCAACGTCGGCACCGGCGTGGACTGCACCATCCGCGAACTGGCCGAGACCATCGCGCGCGTCACCGGCTTCCAGGGTCGGCTGGGCTGGGACGCCACCAAGCCCGACGGCACACCGCGCAAGCTGATGGACGTGTCGCGCCTGGCGGCGCTGGGCTGGCGGGCCGGCATCGGGCTGGAGGACGGGCTGCGCGACGCCTACCGCTGGTTCCTGGCGCACCATGCGCAGGCCCGGCTCTGAACGGCACCGCGCCGCGGCGTCGATGGCGACGGTGAACACGCCGCTGGCCGTCGTCATGCCGACGCGCAACCAGGCCGGCTTCATCACCGAATCCGTGCGCAGCGTGTTCGCGCAGGGCATCCCGGGTCTGCAGCTTTTTGTGCAGGACGGGGACAGTGATGACGGCACCCAGGGGGTGCTGGCCGATCTGGCCCTGCAGCACGCGGGGCTGCACTGGGTCAGCGAGCCCGACGACGGACCGGCCGAGGCGGTCAACAAGGCCTTCGCCCGCGCGCTGGCCGAGACCGACGCGCCGGTGCTGGGCTGGTTGAACAGCGACGACCTCTACGCGCCCGGCGCGGCCGGGCGTGCAATGGCGCTGTTGCAGGCACAGCCGGACCTGGTGATGGTCTATGGCGAGGGCGAGCACATCGACCTCAAGGGCCAGGTCAGTGGCCGCTACCCCACACGCGGGCCGCAGACACCGCTGCCGGCCTGGGCCGACGGCTGCCACATCTGTCAGCCCACGGTCTTCCTGCGCCGCCAGACCTGGGTGGAAGCGGGCGGGCTCGACACGGGCCTTCGCACCGCCTTCGACTACGAGCTGTGGCTGCGCCTGCTGAAGCGCTACCCGGGCCGCATCGGCGCGCTGCCCGAGGTGCAGGCGCAGTCGCGTCTGCATGCGGGTGCGATCACGCTGCGGCTGCGCGAGACCGTCGCGCTGGAGGGCCTGCAGGTGGTGCACCGCCATCTGGGCGCGCCACCCGCACATTGGCTGCTGACCCATTTCGACGAGGTGATGGCCGGCGTGCCCTGCGACGGCAGCGACGAGGACCCCACACCGCGCCTGCTGCGGCTGGTGCAGCGGGCCGAGCCCTGGCTGTCGACGTCGGCCCTGTCCACCCTGCGCCGCCGCGTCGCGGGTGACCGCGGCTGGCGCCTGGCGACGCCGCACTGGCACGCCGAGGTGCAGGCCGATGGCTGGACGCCGGCCCGCTTCAGGCTTCGCGTGCGCCAGCCCGCGCAGCCGTACAGCGGCATCCGCCTGCGCGGCCTGCACGCCGGACCGCAGGCCGAGGGGCTGCGCCTGCAGGCGTCTGGCCATGAGCTGAGCACGCAGGTGCTGACGGTGCCGCGGCAAGGAAGCTTCGACTGGACCCTGCCCTTGCCCTGGTCGGCTGCGGCACCCGCAGACGACTGCATCAGCTGGCACATCGAATGCCTGAACCCACACTCACCGGGGCAGGGCGACACGCGCCGGGTGGGCTTCGTGCTGGCGGGACTGGAGGGCCTGCGATGACGGCCACGACGGACGCCACGGCTTCTGTGTCTGCGTCTGCGTCTGCGCCTGCGTCTGCGCCCGCGTCTGCGTCTGCGCCCGCCACTGCCGGCACTGCGCCCGCGCGCGCGCCCACGCCAGCAACTCTGGATGTGCTGCTGGACGATGGCGTGCTGCGCATCGAGCACCACCGCCACGCCGTGCGCACCGAGACCGTGGTCGTCGCTTTCGACCCGCTGCTGGTGTCGCCACCGGAGCGTCCGTACGCGGTTGACTTTCTTCTCAAGGCCGGGGTGGACGTGATTTCGGTGCGCAAGCACGCCGAGCATTTTTATCAGCCGCTGTCGCGCGATGGCTTCGACGCGCTGCTCGGGCCCACGCTGGCGCACTACCGCCGGCGCCTGGCCTACGGATCCAGCTTGGGGGCTTATGCGGTGCTGTATTACTGCCGCGACGGCTACGACCATGTGGTCGCCAGTTCACCACGTGTCTCGGCCCACCCGCGCCACGGTGTGCCGGACTGGCAGGGGCTGGCCGCCTTCCAGCACGAGGCCTTTGACCCCGATCACCCCGCCGGCAGCGACGCGACGGTGTTCTACGACCCTCACGACCCCCAGGACCGCCACTTCATCGACGACGAGTTGCGCCTGGGGTGGCCCGGGGCGAATTGGGTGCGTGTTCCCTATGCAGGGCATCCGGCCAACCAGTTCCTGGCCGAGATCGGCTTCATCGCGCCCTTCGTCCGCGCGCTGGTGCGCGGTGCCGAGCCGCCGCGCCTGGACCGCCGGCTGAAGCGGCGTTCGGGCATGTATCACCATGTTCTGGCAGAAGCCTGTCTGCGCCACGGCAAGCCGCACTGGGCGCAGGCCCTGGCGACAAGGGCGCTGCAGCTCAGCCCCAGGCTGTTGCTTGCGCGGCGCACGCTGGGCAGCGTGGCGCTGGCGCTGGGGCGACTGGACGAGGCCGAATCACACCTGCGCGCCTTCGCCGAGCGCTACCCCAGGGACGGCATCGCCCATACCGGGCTGCAGCGCCTGGCGCAGCAGCGCCGGGACGGCATTCCGGTCGCACTGCCGACTTCGGTGCCGTCTTCAGTGCCGTCTTCAGTGCCGACTTCAGTGCCGCCTGGCTTGCCGACTCCCGTGCCGCCGGGCCTGCCCGCCGAGACTTCCGCAACCGCATCCCAGGCAGCCCCGGCTGCGCCGGCACCAAGGCCACCGGGTCTGCCGCTGCGCCTGGCCGCCCGGCTGTGGCGTGCCGTGCGCGGCACGCCCGTTTCGCGCGACGACGTTTGCTGGGCCTACCGCAGCTTTCTCGGCCGCGAGCCCGAATCCGAGGCCGCCATCGCCCACCATCTGCTGCGGCTTTCGCTGCGCTCGATCGTGCAATCCATCCTCGACTCCGACGAGTACCGGCACCGGCTGCAGCAGGTCCGGCCACACGCCGCCGCGCCGGCCCCCGCGCGGTCCAGCCCCTATGCCGACGGCGTCAGCTCCGGCCCGGTGGTGCTGGTGGCCTTGAACTGCATCGCACCTGGCGTGGCCGCCGCCCTCGCGGCCGGCTGGCAGGTGCGGGAGGCCATGCCCGTGGTCGCCGGCACCGTCAGCGACGAGGCTCTGCACGCCCAACTGGCCCCACACGCCCACCGCGCCGACCTGTGGTTCACCACCCCGGGCAACCGGGTCGCGCAAGACTTGTTTGCGGCGCAGTCGCGCCCCGGTGTCAGGCTGTTCAGGCTGCCGCTGCTGCAGTTCAATGCCTTCCACCCGGACGTGTGCAGCGTGCGCAACCGTCGCACGCAGCGCCTGTCGACGCTGCCCTACAACTCCGCCATCGCCGTCTGGGGCTATGCCAACGGCCTGACCGTGGACGCCACGGCGGCCCTGTTCCAGCGCCGCAGCTACGAAGCCCTGGGCTATCTGCGCGCCTGGCCGGCGGCGGTCGAGGCACTGCAGCAGGCCTTTGCCGACAGCGACCTGGCGCCCGACTTCGGCGCCTGGCTGCAGAACGTGCAGCGCAGCGGCTGCTTCATGCACACACCCGACCACCCGCGCGCGGACGCCGTTGCCCATCTGGCGCAACTGGCGGCGCAACAGGCTGGTCTGCCCGCGCTCGCCAGCCCCGTGCCCGGCGAACTGGCCGACGGCCTGAACGGCGTGATCTGGCCCGTGTACCCCGAGATCGCGCAGGAACTGGGGCTGGGCGCGGGCTCGCTGACGTGGAAGTTCGTCTCGCAGCACCGCTACCTGCACGGCGTCGAGGCCTTTGTCGCCCACAGCTTCGAGACCTGGCGCGCCGAGGGCATGGCCCCAGGCGACATCGAGCCACACTTCATCCGCGGCCAACGGCTGGACGGCGTGATGCGCGAGCTCACTGGACGCACGCCACCATGAGCCATTCCGACCGCAGCGCCAGGCCGCAGCCCCTGTGGCAGCGTGCCCCCGGCCGCGTGCCCCCGACCACAGCCCCCGACCACACGGCCGAGCGGCGACAATCACCATCCCGAACGACCGCGTGACGGCGGCCCGGTGCCGGTGGCACCAGCCCTCCGTCCTGCCCCGCGTGACCGCACCCGCCCCCGACCCCGTCGCCCACAACGCCAGTCCCTCCAGCGCCAGACCGTCCAGCGCCAGCGCTGCACGCGACTGGTTGCGCCGCCGGCTGGCCCCGGCGGCCATCCGCACACTGCGGGGGCTGGGGCTCACGGTCTCTCGCGACGACGTTCTGTGGTGCTTCCGGCACCTGCTGGGCCGCGAGCCGGAGTCCGAACAGGTGGTGCTGGCCCACAGCCGCTTCCTGCGATTTCGCTCGCTGGCGGCGCACATCGTGGCTTCGCCGGAATACGCCGGCCGACGCGCCAGCGCCGTCGCCACACCGCCGGCCTACGAGAGGCCCGGCGCCATCAGCCACAGCGCCTTCAGTGCCGAGGTCGAGGACTTCCTGGCCGCCCATCCTGCGACCCCGGGTCTTCGCGCGTACGCCGAGATGCACCGCGCCCGGCTGCTGGACACCCTCAACACCGTGCGCCGCGTGTTGCCCGATGGCGGGCAGCTGCTGGACTACAGCGCGGTCGGCTTCTTCAGCCACGCCCTGGACCGCCTGCTGCCCGACGTGCGGCAGGTCAACGTCAGCGGCGTCAACTACGAGCTTGACGACTACGCCGAGCGCTTTGGCATCGCCGGCCACGACATGTGCCTGAACACCGAAGTGATCGAACACCTGATCTTCGATCCCTCGCGCATGGTTCACCAGATCAACCGCATGCTGCGCCCGGGCGGGCACCTGCTGCTGACGACCCCCAATGCGATCGCCGCCGGCAATGGGGTGCGCCTGCTGACCGGCAACGCACCGAGTGTGTGGAATCAGCTCAATGCCGCCTCGCCGAACTACTTCGACCGCCACAACCGCGACTGGACGCCCTTCGAGGTCACACGACTGCTGGAAGAGCACGGATTCGAGGTCCTGGAGCTGAGCACGCGCGACTACTACCAGGACAGCCGGCGCCTGCTGGCGCAGTACCCGGCGCTGCACCACCTGGTGCGCCAGCACAGCAGCCATGGCCTGCACGGGGACACACAACTGGTGCTGGCGCAGAAGCGGCGCGAGAGCGCTGCCCCGGTGCGCAACGCCTGGCTGTACCTGCAGCCCGCCGCGTCCTGAACCCTGCACGATGAACATCGACATCGAGGCTGGCCCATGGTGGACGTGATGCGCCGCGCCAGCCGCTGGCTGCGCGCACGGCCGGCGCTGGACCGGTCCCTGCGGCCGCTGTTGACGCCGTTGTTGTCGGCGCTGGTGCTGCCGCTGGTCCGCCGCCTGCGCGAATCCGGCACACCCGGCGGCGCAGCCACGGGACTGCGCTGGCGGCTGGCTGCAGCGCTGCACCGGGTACAGGGCCGCTTCGGCCTGCGCGTCACGCCCGAGGACGTGCGCTGGTGTTACCGCGAGCTGCTGGGGCGTGAGCCCGAGTCCGAGCACGCCGTGGCCGCGCATCTGCACTTTCGCGATCTGCAGTCGCTGATGGACCACATGGCGCGCACGCCCGAGTACCTGGCGCGCACCGGCCATGCGGCCGTCGGCGTGTCGGTCGAGCGCGGCACCCGTGCACCGATCGTGGCGGCCGACTTCCGGCGCTCGATCGACAACCACCTGCGCGCGGCCGCCGCCTCGGCCGAGCTGCAGGGCTATGTCGAGGTGCACTTCGAGCGCCTGCTGCACACCATCAACGTGATGCAGGACCTGCTGCCGCGCAGCGCGCAGGTGCTGGACTACAGCGCGGCGGGCTTCTTCACGCACGCAGTGCGGCAACTGGTGGGCGACGCGGTGCAGACCGGCGTCACCGGCGTCAACTTCGAACTCGACGACTATGCCGGCCGCTATGGCGAAGGGCGCTACGACCTGTGCGTCAACACCGAGGTGCTGGAACACCTGCAGTTCGACCCGGCGCACATGGTGCTGGCCATCAACCGCATGCTCAAGACCGGCGGCCGCCTGTTACTGACGACGCCCAACGCGGTCTCGATGGCCAATGCCCTGAAGATCCTGGACGGCAACGGCCCGGCGCTGTGGAATCAGTTCAAGCCGGCGCATCCGTACTACGAACGGCACAACCGGGAGTGGACGCCCTTCGAGGTGTCGCGGCTGCTGCAGGAGCATGGCTTCGAGGTCGAGACGCTGTACACGCGGGACTTCTACGCCTCTTC
>JBBSCX010000213.1:0-6483 GCA_038249905.1 Burkholderiales bacterium | reverse complement strand
AGCGCAGGTGCCGGCCGCTGCCGCAGGCCAGGTCCAGCACGCTGCCGCCCGCTGGCAGCAGGCCCGCGAAACGGGCCACCCAGGCGGACGGCGCCCCGCCTTGCGCGTGGTTCAAAAGCATGCCCAGGCCCGCGTGGCCAGGGCGAAGGCCAGGTCGGGGTCGAGGTAGGCCGTGAACACGGCGGTCAGCACCAGCCCGGCGACGGCCCAGGTGGCGGCGCGGCGGGCGACTGCCAGGGTCGGGCGCTGCTGGTCGGAGGCTTGGTTCATGCGGGCTGCGGCTGCGCCAGCGGGCGCACGATGGCGGTTTCGCGCACCGGCAGGTTGGCGGCCACGGCCAGCACGCTCAGGCCCACTGCGATCCACCAGACGATGTCGTAGCTGCCGGTGGCGTCGTACAGCAGCCCGCCCATCCACACGCCCAGGAAGCTGCCCACCTGGTGCGACAGGAACACGAAGCCGCCCAGCATGCTCATGTACTGCACGCCGAAGATCTGCGCCACGATGGCGTTGGTGGGCGGCACGGTGCTCAGCCACAGCACGCCCATCACGCTGGCGAAGATGTAGACGCTGGCCGGCGTCATTGGCGCCAGCACGAACAGCGTGATGGCCACCGCGCGCGAGGCATAGATGGCGGCCAGGATGTAGCGTTTGGCCAGCCGCTGCCCCAGCGAACCGGCGGCATAGGTGCCCACCACGTTGAACAGTCCGATCAGCGCCAGCGCCGTGGTGGCCACGCCGGGCTCCAGCCCGTTGTCCATCAAGTAGCTGGGCAGGTGGATGCCGATGAACACCACCTGGAAACCGCAGACGAAGTAGCCCGCCATCAGCAGGCGAAAGCTGCGGTAGGCAAACGCTTCCTTCAGCGCCGACCCCACGCTCTGCTGGAAGCCGCTGTTGGCGGCCACTGGCGGTTCGCGCAGGCCGAAGGCCAGCGGAATGATGGCCAGCGACAGGCAGCCCAGGATGAACAGCGCGTTCTGCCAGCCAAAGCCGCCGATCAGCCAGTTTTCCACCGGCACCATCAGGAACTGCCCGAAGCTGCCGGCCGCAGCGGCCACGCCCATGGCCCAGCTGCGCTTGGCCGGGTCGACCTGCCGCACGATGACACCATAAATCACCGCATAGGTGGTGCCGCTCTGCGCCAGGCCCAGCATCAGCCCGGCGCTGCCGGTGAAGGCCAGGCCCGAAGTAGCCAGGCCCATCAGCACCAGCCCGGCCGCATACAGCACGGCGCCGACGATGAGCACGCGGAAAGCGCCGTACTTGTCGGCCAGCATGCCGGCAAAGGGCCCGGCCAGACCCCAGGCCAGGTTCTGGATGGCAATCGCGAAAGCAAAGGTCTCGCGCGACCAGCCGCGGTCCATCGTGATCGGTTGCAGCCACAGCCCGAAGCCATGGCGTATGCCCATGCTGAGCGTGACGATCAGCGCGCCGCACACCAGCACCTGGGTCATCGACAGACGCGCGGCGGGAGGATGTGCAATGACGGCTGACATGCGCTGCATTCTCGTGGAAAGCGCTGTGCTGCCGTGGTCACCTGGGCGACGTCTTGGGTGCGTTTGCAGCAGCGATCCCGGGCAGCCGTCGCGCCCGCTACATTGCCATCCCAGGGCAACGGCCGCGGAGCGGCAAAGGCGACAAGCGCATGAAGGTTCTGGTGCTCGGTGGCGGTGTGATCGGGGTCAGCACGGCCTGGTATCTGGCCCAGGACGGCCACGAGGTCGAACTGGTCGACCGCCAGGCCGGCCCGGCGCTGGAAACCAGCTTCGGCAATGCCGGCGAGATCTCGCCCGGCTACAGCGCGCCCTGGGCCGGGCCCGGGGTGCCGATCAAGGCCATCAAGTGGATGTTGATGCGGCACAGCCCGCTGGTGATCTGGCCCCTGCTGGACCCGGCGATGTGGCGTTGGGGCGCGATGATGCTGGCCAACTGCACGGCCAGGGCCTACGCGTTGAACAAGAGCCGCATGGTGCCGATTGCCGAGTACAGCCGCGACTGCATGAAATTGCTGCGCGCCGACACCGGCATCGCCTACGACGACCGCGCCCAGGGCACCTTGCAGCTGTTCCGCACCCAGGCGCAATTGGACGGCATCGCCAGCGACGTCGAAGTGCTGAAGCAGTACGGCGTGCCCTTCGAGGTGCTGGACCGCGACGGCTTCTGCGCCGTCGAGCCCGCGCTGCGCACCACGCAGCACAAGTTCGTCGGCGCATTGCGGCTGCCCAACGACGAGACCGGCGACTGCTTCAAGTTCAGCCAACGCCTGGCCGAGATGGCGGCAGCGCGCGGCGTCAAGTTGCGCTGGAATACGCGCATCGAGGGTCTGCAGGTGGGCGGCGGGCGCATCACTGGCGTGTTCACCGATGCCGGGGTGCTGCAGGCCGACAAGGTGGTGCTGGCCCTGGGCAGCCACAGCCCGAAACTGCTGAAGCCGGTGGGCATCGACATCCCCGTCTATCCGGTCAAGGGCTACAGCATCACCGTGCCGATCACCGACCCGGCGGGGGCGCCGGAAAGCACCATCATGGACGAGACACACAAGGTGGCGGTGACGCGGCTGGGCGACCGCATCCGCGTCGGCGGCACGGCCGAACTGGCCGGCTACAGCCTGAACCTGCGCGAACCCCGGCGCGGCACGCTGGAGCATGTCGTCACCGACCTGTTCCCGAACGGTGGCGATGTCTCCAAGGCCAGCTTCTGGTGCGGCCTGCGGCCGATGACGCCCGACGGCACGCCGATCATCGGCGCCACCCCGGTGCAGGGCCTGCTGCTGGCCACCGGCCACGGCACCCTGGGCTGGACCATGGCGGCCGGCACCGGGCGCGTCATCGCCGACCTGGTGGCGGGGCGCACGCCGGACATCGACGTCTCGGCACTGGGCATGGCGCGCTACGGTTGAGGCCGGGCTGAAGCCCGGCTGCAGCCCGCAGGCAGGGCCTCGGCGCAGCGTCGTGCTCGGGCTTGCAGGGCCTGGACCTGGGCACCCACGCAGGTGTCTGGCGCCCGCAAGCCCTCAGCGGCCGAACGCCTGGTCCAGTGCGTGGCGCAATTGCGCGCTGTCAGGCTGGTGCAGCACACCGGCGGGGCCGCCGTCGGCGCTGAACAGCAGCACGGTGCCGTCCCGTACCCCATGGCGCTCGCCGAAGGCCGCGCCGGCGGGCGTCCTCAAGTTGGCCACCAGAAAGTCCACACGGCCTGCGTAGTCGGCGCGCAGCTGGTTCATCCGTTCCATGACCTCGCCGCCGGCGATGTATCCGAGGTCATGCATCAGCACCAGGGTCGGGGTGCCGGCGCCCACTCGCGTCAGGTCAGTCGGGTAGGCCGCACCGGGCAGTTGTTGCCAGACATAGAGAGACATTGCCGCCGCGGCCGTCAGGCCTAACAGCCAGCGCAGCCAGACGCGGCCCGGCACGGTACGGGCTTCAGAGGTGTGGGATGGCATGGGTTCAGTTTACGGAGCAGGGCGACGAGGGCGGGGAATCAAACACTGTGCGGGGACGGGGGATTCGAGGGCTGTGGTCCCGCAGGGGGCGACGCACCTGTTCATGGCCGTCTCCGACGCCTGGTACCAGGACAACACGGATCCGACCGGCGACTTCCGATTCCACATTCAGGCCTTGCCGCCCGTGCCGGAGCCCGGCACCTGGGCATTGCTGCTGGCCGGGATGGCGGTGCTGGGGTGGCGCTCAAGGCGCCGTGGTGAGGCCTGGGCCAGGGCTTCAGCCCGCGTCCCCCCCCGCCGGCCCCGTTCAGCGCGGCAGGCCGCGCATCAGCGGCAATTTGGGCGACGGCGTTGCGGCCTGCGGGTCAAAGGGGTGCAGGCGCTGCCCGCCGACATCGGCCAGGATGCGGCGCACGTAGTACCGCGTCTCGGCGAACGGCGGCACGCCCAGGTAGCGGTTGACGGCGCCTTCACCGGCGTTGTAGCCGGCCAGGGCCAGGGCCACGTCGCCCTCGAAGTGAGCCAGCAGCCAGCGCAGATAGGCCATGCCGCCACGGATGTTCTGCACCGGGTCGGTGATCTGACGCACGTTGAAGCGACGTGCGGTGTCGGGGATCAGCTGCATCAGGCCCTGTGCGTTTTTCGGCGACTCGGCCAGCGGGTCGAAGTTGGACTCGCGCGCCATCACCGCCAGCACCAGGGTGGGCGAGAGCTGGTACTCCGGCGCCACCAGTTGCACGAAGCGCACGATGGGCGCGGGGGCCTGGGGCGGCGGCGGCAGGTCCATGAAGCGCGGTGGGGCGGGCGCGGGTGGTGCTGGTGATCGGGCCGGGGACGAGGACAGGGCCGGCGCCGCGGCCGCCACGCGTTGCGCCAGCGGGTCGGCCTCGGGCGGCTGCAGGCAGGGCGGCGGCGGGCCTTGCGGCGTGCCCATGCGCGCCAGCAGGTTCTTTGCCTGCACGACACCCTGCTCGGCCGCGGCCGCGAACAGGTGTGCGGCATGGGCGTCGTTGCGTTCGATGCCGCGCGCGTGCGTCAGCATCCAGGCCAGGTTGAACTGCGCCACGGCGTCGCCGTAACGCGCCGCGCGGCAGTACAGCTGGGCCGCGCGCACCGGGTCGGCCGGCATGCGGTCGCCGTGCTCCAGCGCCTGCGCCTCGATGCGCCAGCCTTCCACCTGCGAGGGCACGACCGGGCCTTTCTCAGGCGGCGGCGCGGCCGGGCGCGGCAGGGCCTCCAGCGTCAGACCGGGAACCTGAGCGCCCGCGGACAGGCCGCAGACGAGCAGCAGTGCGGCCAGGCCACGGGCAGGGGTGCGGGCAATCGCGCGGGAGCGGGCGAAGGCAAGGGCGAGGGCGTTCATTGGGCGGGGCGACATCGGGATCGACAGCAACAACCCGAAAAGTCTAGCCCCGCCCGGCGCGAAGGGGTCGCGCGATTGACGTGGCCAAGGCCCGCGCAACAGCCTCCTCCCAGCTTGACACCAGGCCGAAACCAGGCCGAAACCAGGCCGAAACCAACCCCCTTCCTACAATCCCGGCCATGCCCAGCAAAGTCCAGCCCGCCTATTCCGAAGCCTCGATCCGCGTTCTCAAGGGCCTGGAGCCGGTCAAGCAGCGGCCGGGCATGTACACGCGCACCGACAACCCGCTGCACATCGTGCAGGAGGTGATCGACAACGCCGCCGACGAGGCGCTGGCCAATTTCGGCAAGCGCATCGCCGTCACATTGCACAGCGACGGCAGCATCAGCGTCGACGACGACGGGCGCGGCATCCCCTTCGGCCTGCACCCCGAAGAAGGCGTGCCGGTGATCGAGATCGTCTACACGCGGCTGCACGCCGGCGGCAAATTCGACAAGGGCGCGGGCGGCGCCTACAGCTTCAGCGGCGGCCTGCACGGGGTGGGCGTCAGCGTCACCAACGCGCTGTCCCGGCGGCTGGCGGTGACGGTGTGGCGTGAAGGCCAGTGCGCCACACTGGCCTTCAGCAGCGGTGACGTCATCGAGCCGCTGGTGGTGCGCAAGGCCACCGCCGGCGAACGCCGCCACGGCACCAGCGTGCGCGCCTGGCCCGACCCCAAGTACTTCGAAAGCGCCGATCTGCCGCGCGCCGAACTGCTGCACCTGCTGCGCAGCAAGGCCGTGCTGATGCCGGGCGTGACGGTCACGCTGACGGTGGAGAAGGCGGGCAGGGAGGTTGCAAAGCTGACCGGCAACGAGCCCGCCAAAGAGTCCCCCAAGGGCAGCGACACCACCACCTGGTTGTACCAGGGCGGCCTGCGCGACTACCTGATGCAGAGCCTGGTGGCCGACCCGTTGATTCCGCTGTTCGAGGGCGCGCAGTACGCCAGCGCCAGCGAAACGGAGAACTTCGCCGAAGGCGAGGGCGCGGCCTGGTGCGTGGCTTTCACCGAGGACGGCGGCACGCTGCGCGAGAGCTATGTCAACCTGATCCCGACAGTGGCCGGCGGCACGCACGAGAGCGGTCTGAAGGACGGCCTGTTCGGCGCCATCAAGGGCTTCATCGACCTGCACTCGCTGCTGCCCAAGGGCGTCAAATTGATGCCCGAGGACGTGTTCTCGCGCGCCAGCTTCGTGCTCAGCGCCAAGGTGCTGGACCCGCAGTTCCAGGGCCAGATCAAGGAACGCCTGAACAGCCGCGACGCGCTGCGGCTGGTGTCCAGCTACGTCAAGCCGGCGCTGGAACTGTGGCTGAACCAGCATGTGGCGTACGGCAGGAAGCTGGCCGAACTCGTCATCCGCCAGGCCCAGGTGCGCCAGCGCGCGAGCCAGAAAGTGGAGAAGCGCAAGGGCAGCGGCGTGGCCGTATTACCGGGGAAATTGACCGACTGCGAAAGCCGCGACCTGGCCTTCAACGAGGTGTTTCTGGTCGAAGGCGACAGCGCCGGCGGCAGCGCCAAGATGGGCCGCAACAAGGAAACCCAGGCCGTGCTGCCGCTGCGTGGCAAGGTGCTGAACACCTGGGAAGTCGAACGCGACCGGCTGTTTGCCAACAACGAGATCCACGACATCGCGGT
>JBBSCX010000212.1:0-6495 GCA_038249905.1 Burkholderiales bacterium | reverse complement strand
CCGAAGTTGACGACCTGGGCTTCCTTGCTCGGCGCACCCGGGGCCTCGGGCGAGGGGCGGCGGCGCAGCACGGCATGGATGCGCGCCAGCAGTTCGCGCGGGTTGAAGGGCTTGGGCAGGTAATCATCGGCACCCACCTCCAGGCCGACGATGCGGTCCACGTCCTCGACCTTGGCCGTCAGCATGATGATGGGCGTGCGGTCGTTGCCGGCCCGCAAGCGGCGGCAGATGCTCAGTCCGTCCTCGCCGGGCAGCATCAGGTCGAGCACGATCAGGTCGATGGTCTCGCGTGTCAGCACGCGGTTCAGCGCCTTGGCGTCCTCGGCCAGCAGCACCTCGAAGCCTTCTTGCGACAGGTAGCGGCGCAGCAGGTCACGGATGCGGGCATCGTCGTCGACGACGACGATGCGGTCGGCGCGGGCGGCATTGGAAGGGTTGTTCATGCGGGCTTCCTAATTTGTAACAGCCGCATTGTGCGGGGCGGCATCTGCGCGCAACGGGGGGGCCTGACCTTTGGTTACACCTCTTTCTGCGGCTTCCGTGGACGTCGCTGGCCGCCCGTGAAAGACATCACGGTCGATGCCGCGCATCATTGGGTCCTGGGCGCCCCGGCGACGGGCGAGCCGCACAAAACACAGGACGACAGCGTATGAAAATCTATCTCCCCGACCACCCGCTCGACCACCCGCCACGACCGTCAGACCCCCCGCACCCGCACCCGCAGCCTCACCTGTACCCGCACCCGCAGCCCGCGACGCAGGCCGTAACGCACGCGCGCCAGACCAAGGCCCGCCTGACGCGCCCGCTGTGGCTTGCCGTCGCCCTGGGCTGGGGCGGTGCGCTCAGCGCAGTCGGCGCGGTCAGCGCACAGACGCTGCCCGAGCCGCGGCAGGTGGTATCGCTCAGCGCCAGCGCGAGCGAAGAGGTGCCGCAGGACTGGTTGACCATCGTGATGGCCGCCAGCCGCGACGGCGCCGACGCCGCCACTGTGCAGGCGCAGTTGCGGCAGGCCCTGGACGTGGCCCTGACGGAGGCCCGCCGCGCCGCCAGGCCGGGTGAACTGGAGGTGAAGAGCGGCGGCTTCTCGGTCAACCCCCGCTATGCCAACCCCAAGCCGGGCCAGGCCCCCACCATCGCCGGCTGGACGGGCACGGCAGAGATCGTGATCGAGGGCCGCGACACGGTGGCCCTGGGTCGGTTGGCGACGCGGCTGCAGACGCTGACGGTGTCGCGCATGGGCTTCAGCCTGTCGCGCCAGGCGCGCGAGCGTGTCGAGGCGCAAGTGACGGAACAGGCTGTACAGAGCTTTCGCACCCGCGCGGCGGCGGTGGCGAAGCACTTTGGTTTCAACGGCTACAGCCTGCGTGAGGTGTCGGTGTCCGGCGCCGAAGGTGACCGGCCGCAGCCCATGGCTTACGCGATGCGGGCGAACGCCTCGTCCAAGGACCAGGAGTCCCTGCCGGTGGAAGCAGGCAAGGCGCTGGTGAGCGTCAGCGTCAGCGGCAGCGTGCAGTTGCAGTAGCGGTAGCAGTAGCGATCGCTGTCGCGACCCGCGACCGGTGATCCGGGCGGGGCACGCACCGCAGCGGCCGTTGCGCCGCATGGCGCATGACTGCGATTTATTGAGCCACCCAGCCCCCATCCATGTTCCAGGCCGCGCCGCGCACCTGATCGGCGGCCGGCGAGCACAGGAACACCGCCAGCGCGCCCAGCTGCGCCGGCGTCACGAACTGCTGCGACGGCTGCTTCTCGGCCAGCAGGCCCTTGGCGGCCGCCTCGTTGCTGATGCCTTCACGTTCGGCGCGTGCATCCACCTGCTTTTGCACCAGCGGCGTCAATACCCAGCCCGGGCAAATGGCGTTGACGGTGATGCCGGTGGTGGCCGTTTCCAGCGCTGCCGCCTTCGTCAGGCCGACGATGCCGTGCTTGGCGGCGACATAGGCGCTTTTGCCGGCCGAGGCCACCAACCCGTGGGCCGAGGCGATGTTCAGGATGCGCCCCCAGCCGCGGCGCTTCATGCCCGGCAGCGCGTGGTGCATGGCGTGGAAAGCACTGCTCAGGTTGATGGCGATGACGGCGTCCCAGCGTTCGGCGGGGAAGTCCTCGATCAGCGCCACATGCTGGATGCCGGCGTTGTTGACCAGGATGTCGCAACCGCCCAGCTCGGCCTCGCAGGCCCGCACCATGGCGGCGATCTGCGCCGGCTGGCTCATGTCCGCGCCGTGGTAGGCCAGGCGCACGCCGGGTGCGGCCACCGCCGCCACGGCCGCGCGCGCGGCCTCGATGTCGCCGAAGCCGTTCAGCATCACATGGGCGCCTTCGGCCGCGAGAGCCTGGGCGATGCCCAGGCCGATGCCGCTGGTGGAGCCGGTGACGAGGGCGGTCTTGTGTTCGAGTTGGGGCATGGCTGCACTCCGGTGTCGCCGCGGGGGCGTTGATACGATGCCGCGATTATCGAGCGCCCCTCTTTCGGCCTTGGCCGACGAAGCCTGACTTCAATGACCACAACCCAAACCGCAGCCCAGATCGCCCCATCGATCTCCCCACCGATCTCCCCATCGATCGCACCGTTGATCGCCCCCGACACCGCCCAGTCGCCGCGCCTGCGCCACGTGCACTGCCTGGACACCCGCGGCCTGCACCGCATGGCGTACTGGGAATGGGGCGAGCCCGACAACCCGCAGGTGCTGGTGTGTGTGCACGGCCTGACGCGGCAGGGCCGCGACTTCGACACCCTGGCGCAAGACCTGTGCGGTGCCTACCGCGTGATCTGCCCTGACATCGTCGGCCGCGGCCGGTCCGACCGCTTGGCCGACGCCGCGGCGTATGGCATCCCGACCTATGTCGCCGACATGGTCACGCTGCTGGCGCGGCTGGATGTGGCCCAGGTGGACTGGGTCGGCACCTCGATGGGCGGCCTGATCGGCATGGGCGTGGCCGCGCTGGCCGCGGCCGATGGCGGCCCGGGGCTCGTGCGGCGCATGGTGTTGAACGATGTCGGCCCGCGCATCGAGCCGCTGGCGATCGCGCGCATCGGCAGCTATGTCGGCCTGCCGGCGCGCTGGGCCAGCGTGGACGAGGCGGCCGACGCGCTGGCCGCCATCAGCGCAGGCTTCGGCCCGCACAGCCGCGAACAGTGGCTGGCCTTGACGCGGCCGCAATTGGTGCCGGCGCCGGTGCAGATCGGGCAGGACGGGCGGGACGGGCAGGGCCCCGGCTGGATGTCCCATTACGACCCGGCCATCGGCGTGCCGTTGCGCGCGATGACGCCGCAGATCGCGGCCTTCGGCGAGGCCGCTCTGTGGGCCGCCTATGACCGCTTGCGTTGCCAGACCTTGCTGCTGCGCGGCGCCGAGAGCGATCTGCTCAGCGTCGAGACGGCACAGGCCATGACTGAGCGTGGCCCGCGTGCCCGGCTGCACGAGTTTGCCGGCGTCGGGCATGCGCCCACTCTCGTGCAGGCAGACCAGCGTGCGGTCGTGCGGGACTTTTTGCTGGCGGTTTGAGCCCCGTCTGAACTCAGCCTGAACACCGCAGCCCCGCCGCAACCGTTCGGCCTGGCGCATCCCATGCAAGCACCGCAAACCGACTCGATAGCGCCCAACGACGTGCCTGCTGCCATCGTGCACCTGGCCGGCGCCCCGGGCGAGGATGAGCGGGCCGCGGACATCGACCTTGTCGTTCGCGCGCGTGCCTTCGCCGAGCCGCTGCTGCACGGCCAGCCGCTGGACACCGGCGAAGACGTGTTGGCCCATGCCGATGGCGTGGCCGCCATCCTGCGCGGCATCGGCGGCGCGCCTTCGCTGCAGGCCGCGGCTTACCTCGTCTATGCCGGCGACTACCTGCAGCGGCCCGAGGAGGTGGTGCGCAAGGCCTTCGGCGAAAGCGCCGCCAGCCTCGTCACGCTGACGCGCAAACTGGTGCAGATCCAGCGTGCCGCCCGCGCCGCGCAGGTGGGCGCCGACCAGCGCGCGCAGCAGACCGAACGGGTGCGCAAGATGCTGCTGGCCTTCAGCCGCGACTTGCGGGTGGTGCTGCTGCGCCTTGCGTCGCGGCTGCAGACGCTGCGCTGGTTCGCGGCCAGCCGCAACGCCTGCCCCGACGACCTGGCGCGCGAGTCGCAACAGGTGTTTGCGCCGCTGGCCAACCGCCTGGGCATCTGGCAGATCAAGTGGGAGCTGGAAGATCTGAGCTTTCGCTTTCTGCAGCCGGCCGAATACCAGCGCGTGGCGCGGCTGGTGGACGAGAAGCGGGCCGAACGCGAAGCCGGCGTGGCGGCAGCGCGCACGGCCCTGGCCGACGTGCTTGCGGCCAACGGCATCGACGCCGACGTGCAGGGCCGGCCCAAGCATCTGTACAGCATCTGGAAGAAGATGCAGGGCAAGGGCCTGGCCTTCGAGCGTGTGTTCGACGCCCGTGCGTTGCGGGTCGTGGTCGCCGACGTGCCGGCCTGTTATGCCGCACTGGCGCGGGTGCACGAGTTGTGGCCGCCGGTGGACGGCGAGTTCGACGACTACATCGCGCGCGCCAAGCCCAACGGCTATCAAAGCCTGCACACGGTGGTGCGCGACAGCCCGCTGGGCAGCGACGGCACGGGCCGGCCGCTGGAGGTGCAGATCCGCACCCGCGCCATGCACGAGAACGCCGAACACGGCGTGGCCGCGCACTGGATGTACAAGGAAGCGGGCGCCAAGGGCTGGGCAGGACTCAGCGGCCTCAGCGGCCTCAGCGCAGCGCGCGGTGGTGGTGGTGGTGGTAGCGGCAGTGGTGCCACAGCGGGCGAAACCGAAGACCGCGTGGCCGAGGCGCGCAAGGCCGTGCTGCGAGAGCTGCTGGCCTGGGAGCGCGACCACGCCAGTTCGGCCATCAGCACCGCGCCAGTCGACAGCGCAGCCGCGGCGACATCGGGTGCTGCGGCCGCCTTCGACGAACGCATCTACGTCTTCACCCCGCAGGCCACCGTGATCGAGTTGCCTGCCGGCGGCACCGCGGTCGACTTTGCCTACACCCTGCACACCGACCTGGGCCACCGCTGCCGCGGCGCGCGGGTGGACGGCGTGATGGTGCCCTTGAACACGCCGCTGCAGTCGGGGCAGACGGTGGACGTCGTGGCCGCCAAGGAAGGTGGACCGTCACTGGACTGGCTGAACCCAGAACTGGGGTACCTGAGAAGCGCACGTTCCAGGGCCAAGGTGCGCGCCTGGTTCAACGCCGAGAACCAGCAGCAGACGATGGCCCGGGGCCGCGAGGCGGTCGAGAAGCTGCTGCAACGCGAGGGCCGCACGGCACTGAAGCTGGATGCGCTGGCCGCACAACTCGGCTTCGACGATGCCGAGGCCCTGTTCGCGGTGGTGGGCAAGGACGAGTTCTCTCTGCGCCACATCGAAAACCTGCTCAAGCCCGCCGAGCCGCCGCCGCCCGACGAAGGCGTGGTGCTGCACCGCACGCGCAGTGCCGGCGCGGGCAGTGGCAAGGGCGGCGTGCTGGTGGTGGGCGTCGAGTCATTGCTGACGACGCTGGCGCGCTGCTGCCGGCCGGCGCCGCCCGACGCCATCGCCGGCTACGTCACGCGTGGCAAGGGCGTGGCCATCCACCGCCGCGACTGCAGCAACCTGCGCCACATGGCGCAGGGCGCGCCGGGCCGCGTGATCGAGGTCGCGTGGGGGGAAGGCGCGGGCGCGGCGCCGGCCGGCAGCGGGTCGGCCCCCGGGCGGCCGGCGCTGTACCCGCTGGACATCCTGGTCGAGGCCGACGACCGCCCCGGCCTGCTGCGCGACATCAGCGAACTGTTCATGAAGGAGAAGATGAACGTCACCGGCGTGCACACGCAGAGCCAGCGCGGCCGCGGCGCGGGCGGGGGCGGGGGCGGGGGCGGTGCCCGCGGCACGGCCGGGATGACTTTCACGGTGGAAGTGGTCGACACCGCGCGCCTCGGGCCGGTGCTGACGCAACTGGCACGCATCGAGGGCGTCCGTCACGCTCGGCGGCGCTGACGGCGTGCCGGTGTCGGCCGGTTGGCCTTGCCGCTCGCATATACTTTGAGGCTTCGCAGGCGCGTAGCTCAGCTGGTTAGAGCACCACCTTGACATGGTGGGGGTCGATGGTTCGAGTCCATTCGCGCCTACCAAATTCGGTAGGGAAATCAGGCACTTGGCGGCAACGCCAGGTGCTTTTTTCTTGGCAGTATAAAAGAACTGCCTGAGAGCGGACGGCTGAATCGGCCGTCCGCATCCCGCCGGGGGACACCGCCCGCGGGTCTGCCGTGTCACCTCACCGTCACACGACTGCCCTACGATTCGATAATCATCGAAATGTCACCGGGTCGGCCTGTCTTTGGGGCCAGCCTGCACTTGTTCACCCCATCGGGACCCAGATGAGAGTTGGCATCAACGGAATGGGCCGCATCGGCCGTCTTGCACTGCGCGCGGCCATGGGCGCGGCCGAACGGCCGGCCGACGAGCCGCGCGCCGGGAACCGGCTGGAGGTCGTGCACCT
>JBBSCX010000211.1:0-6498 GCA_038249905.1 Burkholderiales bacterium | reverse complement strand
TGACATCGGCCCCGCGCCCGCGGATGACGCCGTCCAGGCCGCAGCCGAACTCTGGCGTGGTGATCTCCCGGGCGTACTGCGGGCTCACGGTGGTGACATGCCGGGCGAACTTCAGCCCCGCCTTCATGAAGCTGAGCTGGCCGTGGTATTCGAGCCCGGCCGGCGACATCAGCCGCGAAGCCAGACCCAGCAGCGGCCAGTCGTGCATCGGGAACAGGCCCTGGAAGGCCAGGTTGTGCACGGTGTAGACCGTCGCCGCCCGGGTGGTCGGGTGGTCGGCGATGTAGGCGCAGGCCATGGCGGCATGCCAGTCGTGGGCATGCACGATGTCGGGCACCCAGGACGGGTCGGCATCCTCGGCGGCGAGGTGCGCCGCCACCCAAGCCAGCAAGGCGAAGCGCTGCAGGTTGTCCGACCACTCGTCGCCGTCCGGCGCCTGATAGGGACCGCCCTCGCGCCGGTACAGGTAAGGCGCCTCGATGACATACACCGGCAGCCGGCTGCCGGGCATGCGCCCGAGCAGCAGGCGCACACGCAGCGCGCCGAAGCAGGCGCCGATGTCGATCACGCTGCGCACGCCGTCGATGGCGTCCAGCACCGCCGGCAGGCCCGGCAGCAGCAGGCGCACGTCGGCACCGGCCTCGGCCTGGGCCACCGGCAACGCAGCCACGACATCGGCGAGGCCGCCGGTCTTGACCAGCGGGAAGACTTCGGCCGCCACATGCAGCAGCTTCATGCGGCGCCCCCGGGGCGCCAGCCGCGCGGAGGGCCTGGCCTCACAGCTTGCGCAGCATGTCGCGCGTCACCAGCGTGATGCCGCTGTCGGTGCGGAAGAAGCGCGCCTCGTCGGCCGCAGCGTCCTCGCCGATCACCATGCCGTCGGGGATGGTGCAGTCGCGGTCGATGACGCAGCGGTTGATGCGCGCGTGCCGCCCCACTTCCACCCCTGGCAGCAAAACACTCCAGTTGACCTTGGCATGCGAATGCACGCGCACGGTGGAGAACAGCACCGAGCGGAAGACCGAGCCGCTGACGATGCAGCCGCCCGAGACCAGGCTCTCGATGGCCATGCCGCGCCGATCGGGCTCGTTGTGCACGAACTTGGCCGGCGGCAGTTGCGGCTGGTAGGTCCAGATCGGCCAGTTGGTGTCGTACAGGTTCAGCAGCGGCTCGGTGGCCGTGAGGTCGATGTTGGCGTCCCAGTAGGCGTCGATGGTGCCCACGTCGCGCCAGTACGGCGGCAGCCCGGGGCGGCCGCCGACGCAACTGAGCTCGAAGGGGTGCGCCACCGCCAGGCCGGCACGCACCATGTTGGGGATGATGTCCTTGCCGAAGTCATGGCTGGAGGCCGGGTCGTTCATGTCCCGTTCAAGCTCTCGGTACAGAAAGCGGGCGTTGAAGATGTAGATGCCCATGCTGGCCAGGGTGCGGCCGGGCTTGCCGGGAACCGTGGGCGGCTCGGGCGGCTTCTCGACGAAGTCGATGATGCGGCGCTGCTCGTCGATGGCCATCACGCCGAAGGCCTTGGCCTCTTCGCGGCTCACTTCGATGCAGCCCACCGTCACCTCGCTGCCAAAGCGCTGTGCCATGGCCACATGGTCGGCCAGCATCAGGGCGTAGTTCTGCTTGTAGATATGGTCGCCGGCCAGCACCACGACGTAGTCGGCGCGGTAGGCGGCCAGAATGTCCTGGTTCTGATAGACCGCGTCGGCCGTGCCGCGGTACCAGCTCTCCTCGTCCACCCGCTGCTGCGCTGGCAGCAGGTCGACGAACTCGTTCATCTCGCTCTTCAGAAAGGCCCAGCCGCGTTGCAGATGGCGCAGCAGGCTGTGGCTCTTGTACTGGGTGATGACGCCGATGCGGCGGATGCCGCTGTTCATGCAATTCGACAGCGCGAAATCGACGATGCGGAACTTGCCGCCGAAGTACACCGCCGGCTTGGCCCGGGTGTCGGTCAGATTTTTCAATCGGCTGCCCCGTCCGCCAGCCAACACCAGGGCCACGGCGCGCCGCGGCAGGTCCAGGCCGTGGGCCACGTCGATGGGTCTCATGCGGTCTCCTGAACAGGGAAGATCGGTGTAGATGCAACTAAGCTACAAGCCCGGATAACCGATGATGCATCCGGAAGCTGAAAATCTTGTTGGGAAAAGATCCAGAAGCAACTTCAACAAACACCCTTAACCCGATGAAGTAATGCACATTTTTCATGAATCCGGCGGAGATCCTGAAAAGACGATCCCTTCGATCAGGGCCATCGAAGGCTTGTAAAGTAGTAAAACTACACGTTTGGGTAGGCGCGCAGTTGACCGTCGTTGTGGGCTTCGTCCACACTGCGCGCCGACTGGATGCAGTCCGATGCCGGCCGAACCCTGTCGCCGGTACCGGAATTGCTTGCCTTCAAGACCATCAAAAAAGGATACCCCCATGCCCGACCGCACCGACGCCATGCCCACCGCTGCAATGTCCAACCCCGCCGCGGCGGTCGAACGCCATCTGTTGGCCACTGTGGGGACCACACCCGCGGCAGCGTCGCGCGCAGACATCATGCACGCCGTATGCCAGGTGGCGAGAGAGCAGTTGTCCCGACGCTGGGTGGCCGGCGACAGCGCCGACCGCGCTGCAAAGGCGCGTCGCGTCTATTACCTGTCGATGGAATTCCTGATCGGCCGCACACTGGGCAATGCGCTGGCGGCGCTGGACCTGCGTGGCGACATGGCCGCCGTGGCGCGCGACCATGCCACGACGCTGGAAGACGTGGCCGCCCACGAGGCCGATGCGGCGCTCGGCAACGGCGGCCTGGGCCGGCTGGCGGCCTGTTTCCTGGACAGCATGGCGACGCTGGGGCTGCCGTCGTTCGGCTACGGCATCCGTTACGAGTTCGGCATGTTCGCGCAGAGCATCCAGGGCGGGCGTCAGGTCGAGCATCCCGACCCCTGGCTGGTGGACGGCACGCCGTGGGAGTTTCCGCGCTCGGGTGTGGCCTATCCGGTGCGCTTCGGCGGTTGGGTCGAACCGGCAATGCTGCCCGGCGCCGCACCCACCTGGCACCACGCCGGCGAGGTCAACGCCAAGGCCTACGACATGGTCGTGCCCGGCCACGGCACCGAGCGCGTCAGCACCTTGCGTTTGTGGAAGGCGGTGGCGCCCTCGCACATCGACCTGCACGCCTTCAACAGCGGCGACTACGCGCGCGCGGCCGAGTTCAAGAACGAATTCGAGAACATCTCCTGGGTGCTGTACCCCAACGACAGCACGGCCGCCGGGCGCGAGTTGCGGCTGCGGCAGGAGTACTTCTTCACCAGCGCCAGCATCCAGGACATCCTCGCGCGACATCTGGCCGAGCACCCGACGCTGGACAACCTGGCTGAGAAGGTCGCCATCCACCTCAACGACACCCACCCCGCCATCGGGGTGGCCGAGCTGATGCGGCTGCTGGTCGATGCCCATGGCTGCGCCTGGGCCACCGCCTGGGCAATCACGCAGCAGGTCTTCAGCTACACCAACCACACGTTGATGCCCGAGGCACTGGAAACCTGGCCCGTGGCGCTGATGCAGCACGTGCTGCCGCGGCACCTGGAGATCATCTACCGCATCAACCACGACTTTCTGCTGCAGGCGGCGGCGCTGCGCCCGGGCGATGACGGCTTCCTGCGGCGGCTGAGCCTGATCGACGAGAGCGGTGCCGACCGGAGCGAAAAGCGCGTGCGCATGGCCCATCTGTCCATCGTCGGCAGCCACAAGGTCAATGGCGTGTCGGCACTGCATTCCGAGCTGCTGGTGCAGACCATCTTTGCCGACTTCGCCGCCATCTGGCCTGATCGCTTCACCAACATGACCAATGGCGTGACCCCGCGCCGCTGGCTGGCACAGGCCAACCCGGGCCTGGCCTCGCTCATCGACAGCAGCATCGGCACGGGCTGGCGCCTGCAGCTCGACCAGCTGCAGCGCCTGGCAAGCCGGGCCGACGACGCCGGCTTTCGCGACGCCTTCATGGCCGTCAAGCACGCCAACAAGGCGCGGCTGGCGGCACATGTGCTCGCCGTCACGGGGATCGAGGTCGATCCGGCCAGCCTGTTCGACGTGCAGGTCAAGCGCATCCACGAATACAAGCGCCAGTTGCTGAACGTGCTGGGCGTGGTGGCGCGCTACCAGGCCATGCTGGCGGCGCCCGAGGCGCACTGGGTGCCGCGCACGGTGCTGTTCGCGGGCAAGGCGGCCAGCAGCTACACGGCGGCGAAGAACATCATCCGGCTGATCCACGACGTCGGCGCCGTCATCAACCACGACGCGCGGCTGAAGGGCCGGCTGAAGCTGGTGTTCGTGCCCAACTACGGCGTCTCGGTGGCCGAGCTCATCATGCCCGGGGCCGACCTGTCGGAGCAGATCTCCACCGCCGGCACCGAGGCGTCTGGCACCGGCAACATGAAGCTGGCGCTGAACGGCGCGCTCACCATCGGCACCGACGACGGCGCCAACATCGAGATCCGTCAGCAGGTGGGCGACGACAACATCTTCATCTTCGGCCTGTCGGCCGCCGAGGTCACGGCCCGGCGCGCCGCCGGCTACCAGCCGCTGCGCATCTACGAGAGCGATGCGCGCCTGAAGGCGGTGCTGGACGCCGTCGGCGGTGGGCATTTCTCGGCCGAAGAGCCGGGGCGCTACCGGGGCGTGGTCGACGCCCTGCTGTGGGCCGGCGACCACTACATGCTGCTGGCCGACTTCGACAGCTGCGTGGCGGCGCAGGCCCGTGTCGATGCGCTGTACCGCGACCGGGATGCCTGGGCCAGAAAGGCGATCGCCAACGTCGCCGGCATGGGCTTCTTCTCGTCGGACCGCACCATCGCCGAGTACGCCCGCGAGGTCTGGCGCATCGAAGGCAAGGCCTGAACCGGGCACGACCCTGACATCCAGGCCCGGCGTGGCCTGAATAATCGGGCCGCATGGCCGCAACCCTGCTCGACACCGACACCCTCACCGCCCTGCGCGAGGGCCGCCACGGCGACCCCTTCGGCGTGCTGGGCCCGCACCGTGCTGAGGACGGCAGCTGGCATGTGCGGGCTTTCCTGCCCGGGGCCACGGCCGTCGCGGCCGTGGCTGCAGGCGGCACCTGGCCGCTGGGCCTGCTGCATGCCGACGGCGTGTTCGACGGCCCGCTGCCGAGAAAGGCCGCCGCCAGCGACAGCGCGCCGGGCTACAAATTGCAGGTGCGCTGGGTCGACGGCAATGTCACGCTGATCGAGGACCCCTACCGCTTCGGCGCCGTGCTGGGCGAGATGGACGCCTGGCTGCTGGGCGAGGGGTCGCACCTGCGACCCTACGAAATCCTGGGCGCCCTGCCCCGCTGCATGGACGGCGTGGACGGCACCAGCTTTGCGGTCTGGGCGCCCAACGCCAGCCGCGTCAGCGTGGTCGGCGACTTCAACTATTGGGACGGCCGGCGTCACGCCATGCGGCTGCGGCGCGAGTGCGGGGTGTGGGAGATCTTTCTGCCTGGTGTCGGCCCCGGCGCGCGCTACAAGTTCGAACTGCTCGACGCCGGCGGCATGCGGCTGCCACAGAAAGCCGACCCTTATGCCCGCCAGTCTGAACTGCGTCCGGCCACCGCCAGCGTGGTGTCACCGATGCCGCCGGTGGCGCCGATGTCGGCCGAACGCGCGCGCGCCAATGCACTGGACGCACCGGTCAGCATCTACGAGGTGCACCTGGCCAGCTGGCGGCGCAAACCCGAGGAAGGCGATCGCTGGCTGAACTGGGACGAACTGGCGGCCACCCTGGTGCCCTACGCCCGCGACATGGGCTTCACGCATCTGGAACTGCTGCCGGTCAGCGAACACCCGTTCGACGGCAGCTGGGGCTACCAGACGCTGGGGCTGTTCGCGCCCACCGCGCGCTTCGCGGTGGCCAAGGACGCGGCGCAGGGTGACGGCGCACCGGGTTTTCGCCGCTTTGTCGACGCCGCCCACGGGGCCGGCCTGGGCGTGCTGCTGGACTGGGTGCCGGCGCACTTTCCGGCCGATGCGCACGGCCTGGCCCAGTTCGACGGCACCCACCTGTACGAGTACGCCGACCGCCGCGAAGGCTTCCACAACGACTGGAACACGCTGATCTACAACTTCGGCCGCACGGAGGTGCGCAACTTCCTCGTCGGCAGCGCGCTGTACTGGCTCGAGCGGTACAGCATCGACGGCCTGCGCGTCGATGCCGTGGCGTCCATGCTCTATCGCGACTACAGCCGCAAGGCCGGCGAATGGATCCCCAACGAGCATGGCGGGCGCGAGAACCTGGAAGCGATCTCGTTCCTGAAGCGCACCAACGAGGTCATCGGCGCCGAACGCCCGGGCGCCATCACGCTGGCCGAAGAGAGCACCGCCTTCCCGGCCGTCAGCCGCCCGACCTGGGCCGGCGGCCTGGGCTTCCACTACAAGTGGAACATGGGCTGGATGCACGACACGCTGCAGTACATGCAGCGCGACCCGATCCACCGCCCGTACCACCATG
>JBBSCX010000210.1:0-6532 GCA_038249905.1 Burkholderiales bacterium | reverse complement strand
CCGGCTTGCCGAACAGCGCGTCCAGGCTGGCCATGAAGGCGCGGAAGTCCAGCGGCTTGGTCCAGTAGTCCGACATGCCCGCGGCCAGCGCGCGCGAGATGTCCTCGGGCATGGCGTTGGCCGACAGCGCGATGCAGGCAATGGCGGCCGTCTCGGGCTGCGCGCGCAGGCGGCGCAGCACCTCGTGGCCGTCGATGTCGGGCAGTTGCATGTCCAGCAGGATCAGGTCGGGGCGCAGCGAGAGCGCCGCGCGCACACCGCTCAGGCCGTCGACAGCGACATGCAAGGTCAGGTCGCGGCGGCGCGCCACCAGCTCGCGGATGATCAGCGCATTGATCGGGTTGTCCTCGATGTAGAGCAGGGTGCCGCGTTGGCCCCGTGTCTTGTCCGTGCCGCTGCCCAAAGCCTCAGCCGCAGCCGCTGCGTCGACGTTGTCCGCTGTCTCGCCTTCCGGGCTTGCCGCTGCGCCTGCGGGTGCGGGCCCGGCGCCTGCCGCTGGGGTCGCAGCGCCACGCGCAGGCGCGTCCTCGGCGCTGGCGGGCGCCGCAGGCAGCGAGACCTCGAACACACTGCCCTCGCCGGGCCGGCTCTCGACGGTGATGCGCCCGCCCATGCGCTCCACCAGCGTTTTCACGATCGCCAGGCCGATGCCGGTGCCTTCGATGCCCTCGACCTCGCGGCCCAGGCGGTTGAAGGGTTCGAACAGATGCTGCAGTTGCTCGGGGTCCAGGCCGCGGCCGGTGTCGGCCACGCGCAGCCGCACTTCGGCGCCGTCGATCAGCGTGTCCAGCCGCACTTCGCCGCCCTCGCGGTTGTACTTGACGGCGTTGCTCAGCAGGTTCAGCAGCACCTGACGCAGACGTGTCGGGTCGCCCAGCGCCGTGCCCTGCAGCGTGCCGGTGCGCAACTGCAATTTGCGGCCCTGCAGCAGGGGCGCCATCAGCGGCAGGGTCTCGGCGACCAGCGTCGCCAGCGGCACCGCCTGCGCGGCGATGCGCACCTCGCCGCTCTCCAGGCTCGACAGGTCCAGCACATCGTTGATCAGCGACAGCAGGTGCTGCCCGGCAGATTGCACATGGCCCAGGCGCCGCCGGCGCGACACCGCAGCGGCGTCGCCACCGACGTCCTCCACCTGCAGCAGTTGCGTGAAACCCAGCACCGCGTTCAAGGGCGTGCGCAGTTCATGGCTCATGCGTGCCAGAAAGCGGCTCTTGGCCTGGCTCTCCCGCCGTGCCAGTTCATGTTCCTGGCGCACCTTGGCGTTCACTCGGGCGTCGGTGACGTCCCAGTTCACACCCAGTCGCCTGATCGGCTGCCCCCGTTCGTCGCGCACCGTCACCGCGCGTGAAGCCAGCCAGTGCACGCTGCCGTCGGGCCAGATGACGCGGAAGTCGTTGTCGACGCCCACCGCGCCCCTGCTCTGCTCAGCGAAGCGCCCGCGCATGCGGTCACGGTCGTCCGGGTGCGTGACGGCGGCGCGTTCCTCGGGCGTCATCGGTCGCGGCAGCGGGGTGCGGCCGCGCAGGCGCCACATCTGCGCGTCCCAGTACACGGTGTCGCTGGCGAAGTCGATCTCCCAGGTGCCCAGGCCCACGGCCTCGGCCACCAGGGCGGCGCGTTCGTGTGCGCTCTTCAGGGCCAGCGAGACATCGCGCAGTTCGCTGACGTCGATGACGACACCGAACACCAGCGGCGCGGCGCCCGTGCTTTCCTTGCGCGACTGCGTGCGCACCTGGCGCACGCCGCCGTCGGGCCGCAGGATGCGGAACTCCCCCTGCAGCGTCGTGCCGGGGCCCTCGATCCAGTCGCGCATCAGCCGGCGCACGGCGCGCTGATCCTGCGGGTGCACATGGTGCGTCAGCCAGTCGTGCATGCTGGGCACGGGCGTACCTTCGGCCAGGCCGAAAAGGCGCCGCATTTCCAGGCTCCACTGCGCCAGCCGGGCGCCGGGCTCGAGCACCCAATAACCGATGCCCGCGGTGCGCGTGACGAGTTCGAATCGTTGCGACAGTTCGTCGCTGCGCCGCTGGTGTGCCAGCCGGTCGGTGACGTCCAGGCCGACGCCGACAAAGGCCACCGGCGCACCGGCGGCGTCGCGCTGCAGCACGCGGCGTGTCAGCACGTTGCGCCAGCTGCCGTCGCGGCGGCGGTAGCGCGCCTCCATGTCGGTGTGACCCGGCTGCGTCATCGCCAGCTGGGCCGAGGCAATGACGGTCGGCATGTCGTCGGGGTGGATCAGCGCGCGCACCTCGTCGATGGACAGGCCATCGGGCCGCGGCGGAATGTCCAGCATGGCGTAGGCCTGCGCGTTGTAGTGCATACGCTGCGTCGTCAGGTCGTGGCGCCAGATGGCAATGACGCCGAGCTCGGTGGCCAGCGCCAGTTGCGACTCCAGTTCGGCCAGGACGGGGTCGGAGGCGTCCTCCAGGCGCAGGCCCAGCATGCAACTGCCGTCGGACAGCGCCTGGGGCTGCACCCGCACGGCCCGTGCGCCATGTGTCGGCGTCACCAGCACCCGCAGGCCGCTGCCGTCGTCGAAGGTGGCAAACAGGGTATCGACCAGGCCGCCGGGCTGCACCGATGGTCCCAGCAGCGCCTGCGCCGCGGCGTTCAGCCAGCGCAAGTGGCCATCGGCGCCAGCCCACAGCAGGGCCTCGGGCACGCGCCACAACATCTCCAGCGCCACGCCCTGGCCGGGCGCCGCGGTGTCGGGCGGCGGCGCCGGTTCATGCCGTGACAGAGGGGGCTGGGCAGACACAGCAGGCAGATGGAACCGGGCTTCAGACATCAAAGGCAGGCCGCCGCGCAGCAGGCGACCGGCACGAGACGCCGAGGATACCGGCCCGCCGCGCCTGCATCGGCCGCTCTACATGGGTCTGAAGCGCCAGGTGTAGGCCTGGCTCACCGCCAGCTTCTCGGCATGGCCGCGCAGGTGCAGCGTGATGCGGCCCAGCTCGTCGCGCTGCGCGCGGGCGATGGCGCTGGCCCGCACGAGCGTGCCGCGGTGCACCTGCCAGAACACGGCGGGGTCCAGCCCCTCGGCGATCTCTTTCAGCGGCTTGCGCACATGGGCCTCGTCGCCGGTGGTGACGACGCGCGTGTACTTCTCGTCGCTCTGGAAGAACAGCACCTCGTCGATGCCGAACATCTTGATCGTGTCGCCCACGCTGGCGCTGATCCAGCGCAGCCGCTGGGTCTCGGCCCCCGCCTCAACCTCGTTGCGGCTGGCCAGCCGCGCCGCCAGCCGGTCCACCAGCGTGTCCAGCGTCGGCGCGGCGGTGCGGGCGGCCAGCCGTTCCTGCAGGCGGGCACAGGCCTGGACCAGGCGTTCGGCATTGATGGGCTTGAGCAGGTAATCCACCGCGCCGGTCTCGAAGGCCTGCACGGCATAGGCGTCGTAGGCGGTGGTGAAGACGGCGTGGCAGCGCCCGCTGGCGGCGCGGGCCACGTCGAGGCCGCTCAGGCCCGGCATGCGGATGTCGAGAAAGGCGATATCGGGCGCATGCGCCTCGATGGCCTCGACCGCGGCCGGGCCATGTTCACACTCGGCCACGATCTCGAGTGCGGGCCAGGCGGCCGCCAGCATGCGCCGCAGCTCGGCGCGCGGCAGGTCTTCGTCGTCGGCGATGAGGGCGGTGGGGTGCTGTGTCCTGGGGTCGTGGGTCGGCATGGCGATGTCCTTGGGTGGGCCGCACTCGGTTCGAGTCAGGCGGCCGGGATCAGGCGCTCGGCTTCACAGGGCCTGCTCCAGCGGCAGCGTCAGTGTCGCCGCCACCCCGCCCTCGGGTCGCGCCTTGAGTGCCAGCGCGGCACGGTCGCCGTACAGCTGTTGCAGGCGCTCGCGGATGTTGGCCAGGCCGATGCCGCTGCCGGCGGTGGAAGTGCCGAAGCCGATGCCGTTGTCGGCCACGGTGATGGCCAGGCGCCCGTCGTCGAGCACCGTGGCGCTGACCTGAATGTGGGCCGCGCCGATCTTGGGTTCGACACCGTGCTTGACGGCGTTCTCGGCCAGCGAGATCAGCATCAGCGGCGGGCAGTGCAGTTGCAGCAGGGCCGGCGCTGCCGCCACCTCGAACCGCAGCCGCGGCATGCGTGCGGCCATCAGCCCCAGGTAGGCGCGCACGCTGTCGAGCTGCTGGCCCAGCGTGGCATTGGCGGCGCCGTCGCTGCGCAGGCGCGGAATGCTGGCCCGCAGGTAGTCCACCAGATGGTCGATCATGTCGCTGGCGCGCGCGGGGTCGGTGGCGATGGCGCTGCGCACGCCGGCCAGGGTGTTGAACAGGAAGTGCGGTTCCACCTGCGCGGCCAGCACGGACAGACGCAGTTCGGCCTCGCGGCGCTGCGCTTCGGCGCGCTTCAGAGCCTGCTCGGCGTGCAGGCCCGCCAGGCCGCGCTGTTCACGCTGCCAGCCCCACAGCGCCACTCCGCCGGCCAGCCAGAAGGCCAGCACGACACGCAGCAGGTGGTTGAGGCCCATGACCCAGGGGTCGTTGGTGTCCGGGCCTGGCATGCCGGGTGCCGCCGCAGATGTGGCCGACGCATCAGACGCAGACCCGGCAGCCGATGCGCCAGGCGATGCCAAGGACGGTGTCGATGCCGATGCCGCTGGCGCGTCGGGGCGCCCGACGCTGATGCCAATCGTCATCTGCACCCGCGGCCGAGGCACGCCCGGCTGCGCCACACCCATGCGCTCGGCCAGCCACTGCTTGGCGGGCTCGGCCGCCGTCAGCCGCAGCCCCAGCAGCAGCGCCGTCGTGCCCAGCACGACCAGGCACAGGCCGATGAACTCGCGCCGCGGCGCCCAGCCGCGCCGCCGTACCCACAGCCCCAGCGCCGGGCCCAGCGCCAAGGGCAGCGCCAATTCCAGCAGCGCCTGCGCGAACCCGCCCCAGGGGCGATCGGCCGGCGCGGCAGACACCACGGACACTGCCATCGGCAGCACCACCAGGCTCAGCCAGAAGCCAAAGGCCAGCCAGCGCCAGCGCACCCATGTCGGGCTGAATACCGGATAACGCCGGTAGCGCGTCAGCCAGGTCTGACCACGACCGGTGAGTTCGTCGGGCAGCGCCTGGTCCAGCGGCGGCGGCGGGCCCGGCGGTGCAGGGGCAAGGGGGGCAGCAGGCATATCGGGCCGCACCATAGCGCGGCCACGGTCGCGGGCGGCGTGCTGCGACGGGCCGGGCCGGGCCAGCGACGAAGCCAGCCTGCGCCAGGATCGAACGGCAGCACCCAGGCCGCCGCGCTTATGCTGCCGGCCCGGTCACGACCGCCACCACTGGACCAGACCCATGTTCGACTGCACGGACTGCGAACCCGCATGGCACTGAAACTGCGACGCCTCTGGCAGCCCGGCCGGGCGCTGTTCTGGCAGATGGTGTTCTTCAACATCATGTCCAGCGTCTGCACCTGGGCCATGCGCGCATTGCCGCTGAACACGGCCGGGCTGCTGCTGCTGGCATTCATCGCGTTGCTGAACGTCGGCTTCGGCCTGGCGGCAGCCTGGATGCTGATGCGCGACGAACCTGAGAGGCGCTGAACACGGACCGCCGTTCAGCCGCGTTCGGCCAGCACCGCCAGCACCTCGGAGTGGAACTCGCGCCGGTACAGCACGGCAATGACGCCGGCCGTCGCCACCAGCATGGCCCAGGGCGAGAAGAACCAGGCGGTGGCCGCGAAGCTCATGTAGTAGGCGCGCAGCCCGTCGTTGAAGGTCTCCGCCGCCAAGCCCATCACGCGGCCGGCGCGGTCAGCGTAGGTCTGGCGTTCGGTCTCGTCGGCGTACTGCCCGCGCTCCGGCGCGGCGGCCACGAGCAGGGCGCCAAAGGTGTATTGGCGCAGGCTCCAGGTGAAGCGGAAAAAGGCGTAAATGAAGATGGCGCCCAGCAGCACCAGCTTCATGTCGAACACCAGCACGCTGGTGCGCGCGGCAAACGGGATCTCTGCCACCAGGGCGCCGACGTTGTCGCTGGCTGCCAGCGCAGCCAGCAGGCCGCCGATGATCAGGATCGTGGTGCTGGCGAAGAATTGCGGGCTGACGCTGAGGTTCTGCACCACCACGCCGTCGATGACGCGGTTTTCACGCAGGGTGGTCTGCAGCATCCAGCGCTTGCGCTCGCGGTTGGTCAGCCACAGCACCGAAGGTTGCGTGCCAGCGCGATGCCTGGCGAAGCGGGCATAGCCTGTCCAGCCGGTGAACAGGGCCAGCAACGCCACCCAATCGATCCAGGGCAGCACCTGCCAGATGGCAGCCAGGCGTTCGGTCATCGATCCCATGCGCGGCATTGTGGCGGCGCCCCTGCAGGCGTCGGGGCGGCCGCGGGCATCGGGTGGCCGACTCCGCTCATGTCCCCAACCCAAGGTCCCGGGGGGACCTTGGGCCGGGGCGGCCGCGGGCATCAGGTGGCCGACTCCGCTCATGTCCCCCGCCCAAGGTCCCCGGGGGACCTTGGGCCGAGGCGGCCGCGGGCAACGGGTGGCCGACTCCGCTCATGTCCCCCGCCCAAGGTCCCTGGGGGACCTTGGGCTCCTCCTT
>JBBSCX010000209.1:0-6625 GCA_038249905.1 Burkholderiales bacterium | reverse complement strand
TCGTCCAGGCCCTGCTCGTGCAGCAGGCGCGGCACCTTGTAGATGGTGTCCACGTCCCACATGCTGATCACGCCATGCGGCGGCACGTTGGTGAACAGGCTGATCTTCTCGCGCTCGTCGGCCGGCACCTCGCGGTCGGCGCGGCACAGCAATACATCGGGCTGGATGCCGATCTCGCGCATCTTCTGCACCGTGTGCTGGGTGGGCTTGGTCTTCAGCTCGCCCGCGGCAGCGATCCAGGGCACGTAGGTCAGGTGCACGAAGGCGGTGTTGTTGGCGCCCATGCGCAGGGCCATCTGCCGCACCGCTTCGAGGAAGGGCAGGCTTTCGATGTCGCCGACGGTGCCGCCGATCTCGACGATGGCCACATCCAGTTCGGGCGGCTTGTCGGCTTTGGCGCCGCGCTTGACGAATTCCTGGATCTCGTTGGTGACGTGCGGAATCACCTGCACCGTCTTGCCCAGATAGTCGCCGCGACGCTCTTTTTCGAGCACGCTCTTGTAGATCTGGCCGGCGGTGAAGTTGTTGGCCTTCTTCATCCTGGTCGTGATGAAGCGCTCGTAGTGGCCCAGGTCGAGATCGGTCTCGGCGCCGTCGTCAGTGACGAAGACCTCGCCATGCTGGAACGGGCTCATCGTGCCCGGATCGACATTGAGATACGGGTCGAGCTTGATGAGGGTGACGCGCAGGCCGCGTGATTCGAGGATCGCGGCCAGGGACGCAGCGGCGATGCCTTTCCCCAGGGAAGACACCACACCGCCGGTGACGAAGACGTACTTGGTCATGTGCTGCGGCCTCGGGGTTGCGCTCGCGCCGGACGCGGGCGCTGGGCAAGGGAAGGGGCCGATGTGGGAAAGCGCAAGTATATCGGCGGGGTCTCCGGCGGCCGGTCTGGCGGCCGGTCTGGCGTCGAGTCCCAGGGCCGTTTTGGCCGTCCGCAGCGCTGGGGTAGCATCCGCCCCGCTTGCACCAGGTGCCTGAGGTCGCGCACGCGACCACGGGTTAAACGGGAAGCCGGTGAGGAAGGTCTGCGTAGGCAGGCCAACCGATTCCGGCGCTGCCCCCGCAACGGTCAGCGAGGAGGGCGCGGCAACGCAGCCACTGGGGTCCACACCCTGGGAAGGCGCCGCACTCTTCGATGCATGCCTCACGGCGCGCATCGGCACTCGCGAGCCCGGATACCGGCCTGGTGCACAGGGTGCCGGCATGGCGGAGGGCGATGCGGGCGTGGAAGGGTCATGGGCGACGCCTGTGGACCGCCACGCACGTGCTCCATCCCGCCACCGGCGAGGTCCATCCAGACCCGCACGGGGTGTGCGGGTGGAGTCGTCCAGTGCCATCGTTCCTTCACACACCGCGTGCCCATCGGGCCGCGTCGCCGCGCGCGTTCGCCGCCGCCATCTTCACCGCTTGCGTCATCGCACGGACCACCGCTTGCGCCCTTACCGGCGTGTCACTTCTGGCCAGCGTCTCAGCACATGCCCAGGCGCCACCACAGTCCTCGCCGGTGATCGTCGTCACCGGCAGCCGCGAGCCGCTGCCGCCCGAGCGCGTGGCGGCCGACGTGGTGCTGATCGACGCCGAAACCATCCGCGCCAGCAGCGCCGATTCGGTCGCCGACCTGCTGCGCCGCGAGGCCGGCGTGCAACTGTCGCGCAGCGGCGGCCCCGGCCAGGCCACGGGTGTGTTCCTGCGCGGCGCTGCGGCCGTCAACACCATGGTGCTGATCGACGGCGTGCGCATCGGCTCGGCCACGCTGGGCTCGGCTGCGCTCGAGGGCCTGAGCCTGGCCCAGGTCGAACGCATCGAGGTGCTGCGCGGCCCGGGCTCCAGCCTGTACGGCGCCGATGCGGTCGGCGGCGTGGTGCAGATCTTCACGCGCCGTGGCGCCGCAGGGGTTCCTGGCAGCGAAGTCCGCGCCGAAGCCGGCGTGGGCGGTTATGGCGCGCGCACTTTGGCCGTGGGTACGAGCGGAGCCCTGGGGGCCTGGGACTGGTCGGCGAGCCTGTCGCACGAAGCCGACGATGGCGTGTCGGCGTTGCGCCAGGGCGATGCCTTCGGCAACCACAACCCCGATCGCGACGGCCACCGCCTGGACAGCCTGCAACTGTCGGCCGGACTGACGCCCGCTGCCGGGCACCGCATCGGCGTGTCATTGCTGCAGAGCCGGCTGAACGCGCAGTACGACGCCAGCGAGTTTCTGCCGCCCAACTTTGCGCAGGACAACACGCCGGACTTCCGCAACCGCCTGCGCACGCGCAGCGTGGGCGCCGACTGGCAGGGCCGGCTGCGGCCGGGGCTGCGGGCCTCGGTGCGCGTGGGCGACAGCAGCGACGATCTTGAATCCGGCGGCCGGCAGATCGATGCTTTCGAGACCCATCGCCGCCAGGTCGGCGCCCAATTGGCCTGGGACAGTGGCGCTGCCGGCACCCTTGTCGCGGCGCTGGAGCGCGTGGTCGAGAAAGTACAGTCCAGCAGTTATGCCGGCGCCGCCGAACGCGACAATGACGCCCTGGTGCTGGCCCTTCAGGGCGCGGAACGTGGCGACGGCGGCTGGGCCTGGCAGGCCGAGGCGCGGCGCGACGAACGCAGCGACTTCGGCGGCGTCAGCACCGCGCGTCTGGGCGGCAGCCGCGTGCTGGCACCGGCTTGGCGCCTGCGGGCGCTGGTCGGCAGCACCTTCCGCGCGCCGAGCTTCAACGACCTGGTGTTCCCGGGCTATGGCGTGCCCAGCCTGCAACCAGAGCGCGGCCGCAGCGCCGAGGTCGGACTGCAATGGCGCGATGCCCAAGCCAAGGGGAAAGCCCACGCCGAGGCCACGCTGTGGCGCAACCGCGTGCGCGACCTGATCGGCTACGAAAGCAACCGCCGCTTCTGCCCGCCCGGCTTTGCCTATGACTTCGGCTGCGCGCGCAACCTCGCCCGCGCCCGGCTGCAGGGCCTGAGCCTGTCGGTCGGCAGCAGCACCGGCGCCTGGACCTGGAAGGCCACGGCCGACTTCCTGGACGCACGCGACGAAGCCACGCGCCAGCGCCTGCCGCGCCGCGCGGCGCACCAGGCGCATTTTTCGGCCAGCCACACGGCCGGCGCCTGGACCGCCAGTGCTGCGCTGCTGCGACTGGGCGCACGCGTGGACGGTGGCCGCTCTCTGGCCGCCGAGACCACACTGGACCTGGGCTTGCGCTGGCGCCTGGCACCGGCCTGGACGCTTCAGGCCCGCGTGCTGAACGCCACCGACCGCGACCTGCAGCCGGTGCGCGACTACCAGGGCCTGGGCCGCCAGGCCTGGCTGCAGCTGGGCTACGAGATCTAGGATCAGAACCGAACTGACAGCGCATGAACCAGAACCGGTCCCAGAAACCCGCTGCGCGTCAGCGCCAGTGCGCGATCACTGGCTTTCGCCTGCTGACTCTGTGTGCCTTGTTTGCCGCGGTGCTGTGGCCGGCGTGGTCGGCTGCAAGCGTGGCAAGCCCTGCCACCGCCAACACCGCCGCCACCGCGCCGCTGCCGTCGGCTTCTGAGACCACGCTGCTCGACGACCGCCGCCAGCGGCTGAGCTTCGACGCGCCGCCGCAGCGCATCGTCTCGCTGCTGCCCTCCCTGACCGAGATCGTCTGTGCCATCGGTGCCTGCGCGCGCCTGGTCGGCACCGACCGCTATTCCAACCAGCCGGCGGCGGTGCGAGACCTGCCCAAGCTCGGTGGCATGGACGACGCGCAGGTGGAGGGCATCGTCGCGCTGAAGCCCGACCTGGTGCTGGCGGCCCGGTCCACCCGCGCCGTTGAAAGGCTGGAATCGCTGGGCCTGAAGGTGGCGGCCTTCGATTCCGACAACCACGCCCAGGTGCGGGCGACCTTGATCCGGCTGGGGGCGCTGTTCGGCGGCCGCATCGCGGCCGAGGGGCAGTGGGCGTCCATCATGGTGCAGATCGGCGGCGCCGCGCAGCGCCTGCCGCCGGCCTGGCTGGGTCGCAGCGTGTACGTCGAGGTCGATGCCACGCCGTTCGCCGCGGGGGCTTCGTCCTTCGTCGGCCAGACGCTGTCGGTGCTGGGCCTGAGCCACATCGTGCCGCCGGCGATGGGTCCGTTCCCGAAGCTGAACCCCGAGTTCGTCGTGCGTTCGCAGCCCGACCTGATCATCGCCGCGGCCCGCAACATCGCCGCCATGCCGGCACGTCCCGGCTGGGACGGCCTGCAGGCGCTGCAGCAGCAGCGTGTGTGTGCGCTCGACGCCGAGGCCTACGAACTCGTCACCCGCCCCGGCCCGCGCCTGGGCCCGGCGGCGAATGTGCTGGTGGATTGCATCGCCCGGCTGACACCGCCGGCCACGCCGGTGAAGTCGCTGATGCCCGGCGCGACGACATCAAATTTGACACCAAGCACGACACCCCCGACGACACCCCCGACGGCCATCCCCGCGCCGCCCGACCGCGCCCGATGAACACCCTGGCCGCTGCCGCTGCACCGCGCGCGATGTCGCCGCAGCGCCGTCTGGGAATCGCGCTTCTGGTGGGCACGGCGCTGCTGTGGCTGGCGGGCCTGCTGGCGGGCAGCGACGGCTGGACGCTGTCGCCCTGGCAGGCGCTGGCCGCCCTGGCCGACCCTGGCCACGACTGGCACCTGGTGGTGGCGCAGATCCGCGCCCCGCGCACCTTGGGCGCCTGGTCCGTGGGCGCCCTGCTGGGGCTGGCCGGGGCGCTGGCGCAGGGCCTGTTCCGCAACCCGCTGGCCGACCCCTATCTGCTCGGCTCTGCGGCCGGGGCTTCGCTGGCGGTGGTGCTGGTGCTGGCACTGGGCACCGTGCTGGGGGCGGGTGCGGGTTTGAGTGCGACGGCGGGCACAGCTGCCGAACTGGACAGCGGCGCAGTCCCGGCGCGTCAATTGCTGGCCGCGGCCGACCAGGTGGGCGTCGTCGGCGCGGCCTTCATCGGCGCGCTGGTGGGCATCGCGCTGACCCTGATGCTGGCGCGCGGCGCGGCGCAGACCCTGCGCCTGCTGTTGGCCGGCGTGGTTGTCGGCGTGATGCTGACCGCCGTCAGCGACCTCGTCACCACGGCCGTGCCGCAGGCATTGCGCGGGCGGCAGAGCTTCATGCTCGGCAACACCGCGCTGCTCGGCTGGGGCAGCGTCGGCTGGCTGGTGGCCGGCCTGGCGCTGGCCCTGCCGCTGGCCTGGCGGCTGGCGCGGGTGCTGGACGCGCTGGCCCTGGGCGAAGACAGTGCGCGCAGCCTGGGCCTGCCGCTGGCGCAGCTGCGCCTGGCCTTGGTGGCGCTGCTGGCGCTGGCGACCGGCCTGGCGGTGTCGCAGGCGGGGCTGATCGCCTTCGTCGGCCTGGTCGCGCCGCACCTGGTGCGGCGCTGCGTCGCGGTCACGCACGGCACGCTGCTGGTGGCCAGCGCGGCCGCCGGTGGCGCGCTGTTGCTGGCCGCCGATGTGGCCGCGCGCAGCCTGCTGGCGCCGCAGGAATTGCCGGTGGGTGTGCTGACGGCCGTGCTGGGCGGCGGTTATCTGCTGTGGCTGCTGCAGCGGCGGCGGGCTGGCGCGTGATGTTGCTGTCGCGGTCGCTGTCGCCCACGCCGTCGCCGTCGCCGTCGCCGTCGTTGTCGTTGTCGTTGTCGTTGTCGTTGTCGTTGTCGCCGCCGTCCGCGCCGGTGCTGGCCTGCCGCGGCCTGGTCGTGCGCCTGGGTTCGCGCACGGTGCTCGATGGTCTGGACGCCACATTGCGGCCCGGCTGGACGGCCGTCGTCGGCCCCAACGGCGCTGGCAAATCGACCTGGCTGCGGGCCCTGGCCGGTTTGCTGCCGGTAGCCGCCGGCAGCGTCACGCTGGGTGGCCGCCCTTTGGCCGACTGGGCGCCGCGAGACCGCGCCCGGCAACTGGCCTGGCTGGCCCAACAGGACGCCGATGCCGGCGGCGCCGACCTCCTGGCGCGCGACATCGTGCGGCTGGCGCGGCTGCCGCACACCGGTCTGACGGGGGCGCTGAGCGCCGCCGACGAGGCCGCAGTGGGCGCCGCAATGGCCGAGACCGAGGCCACGGCCTACGGCGCCCGGCGCCTGGGCGAACTCTCGGGCGGCGAGCGCCAGCGTGTCTTGCTGGCGCGTGCGCTGGCGGTGCAGGCGCCGGTGCTGTTGCTGGACGAGCCCACGGCGCACCTCGACGCGCCGCACCAGCGGGCCTTGCTGGCGGGCCTGCGCCGCCGCGCGGCGGCCGGCGCCACCGTCGTCACCGTGCTGCACGACCTGACATTGGCACTGGCCGCCGACCGGGTGCTGGTGCTGGCCGGCGGCCGTGTCGGCGCCGAGGGCCCGCCGGCCGATCCGGCGCTGCGGCGCGCCCTGTGCGAGGTCTTCGACCATGCGCTGCAGATCGTCGCCGTGCCCGGCGATGATGCCGCCGCGCCGCGCTGGGTGGCGCTGCCGGCGCTGGACGCGACCCAGAACCCGGCACCGATCCGGCGCTGAACCGGTCACCTCAGCCCGGCACCGATCCAGCCCCTCACGCCCGCGCCCTTTGCTGCACGCGATACGCCACACCTCAGCCGCCACGAACCACCTCGCCATGCCCACCACCGGCCCCCAACGCATCGTCTGCCTGACCGAAGAGACCACCGAGTGGCTGTACCT
>JBBSCX010000208.1:0-6740 GCA_038249905.1 Burkholderiales bacterium | reverse complement strand
GCAAAGATCAGGCGCGCAGCGCCTGCAGCGCCCGGTCCATGCCGCCTTCGTTGACGGCGATCATGGCCTGCGCGCGCACGGCAGGCTTGGCGTGGAAGGCGATCGACAGGCCGGCCGCCTGCATCATCGGCAGGTCGTTGGCGCCGTCGCCGACTGCGATGCACTGCGCCGGCGCGATGCGCATCAGGTCGGCCACTTCCAGCAGGGTCTGGCGTTTCATCGCGCCGTCCACCACGGTGCCCCAGGGCTGGGGCACGAGCGCACCGCTGAGGCATTCACCGGCGGGGCCGGTTTCGGTGTGCAACACGTTGGCGCGTGCAAAGTCCAGACCCAGCAACGACCGCACGCGGTCGCTGAAGAAGGTGAAGCCGCCGGACACCAGCAGTGTCTTCAGACCCGCCGCGCGGCAGGCGGCGACGAAGGCCTCGACGCCCGGGTTCAGGCGCAGCCGCTCGGTCCACACCGCCTCCAGTGCCGACATCGGCACACCGCGCAGCAATACCAGGCGGCGCTGCAGGCTCTCGGCGTAATCGGCGATCTCGCCGCGCATGGCGGCCTCGGTGATGGCCGCGACTTCGGTCTTGCGTCCGACGGCGGCGGCGATCTCGTCGATGCACTCGATCGAGATCAGCGTCGAGTCCATGTCGAAGGCCACCAGCCGGAAGTCGGTCAGGCGCAGCGGCGGCGCAAAGCCGCGCACGACGAGGCCGGGAGCCACTTCCACGGCGTGGGAAAGGTCGGGCGAGGCGCGGGGGTCGGCAGGGGCGGGCGGGGTCGACATGGCGCGGCATGCTAGTGCAGCGGCCGTGGCCCCGTCCCAGGTTGCCCGGGTTGCCTGTGGCGGGATGGGGATGGCGCAGCGGCCCGCCCTGCATAGACTCGGCACTGACGGCGGCCCACCGGTCGCACGGGGAGCAGCGATGGCAGGCATCTTCATCAGCTACCGGCGCGGCGAGTCGCGGCATGCCGCCGGCCGTCTGGCCGAAGACCTGGCGCAGGCCTTCGGTCCACCGGCCATCTTCCGCGACATCGAGGGCATCGACCCCGGCGTCGACTTCAGCCAGGCGCTGGAGAAGGCGCTGGCGGCCTGCAATGTGATGCTGGTGCTGATCGGCCCGCAGTGGCTGGACATGAAAGACCCGCAGGGCCGGCGCCGGCTGGACCGGCCCGCCGACTGGATACGCCAGGAGATCGCGACCGCATTGCAGCGCGACATCCGCGTCATCCCGGTGCTGCTGGAAGGCGCGCCGCTGCCCGAGGCCGACGATCTGCCGCCCGACATGCAGGCGCTGGTGCGGCGCCAGGCCCTGGACCTGGCCGATGGCCGCTGGCGGGGCGACCTGCAGCGGCTGGTGGAGACATTGGCGCGTGTGCCCGGCCTGCACCTGGTGAGGCCGGGGCCGGTGCCCACGCCGGCACCGTCCCCACCCGCTCCGGCACCCGTGCCTGCGCCGCCGCCCGCCAGCAAGAAGGGTCTGTGGACCGGCGTGGCGCTGGGCGCGGGCGGGCTGCTGCTGGTGGCCGGCATGCTGGCCGACCCCGAGCCGACGCCAGAACCCGAGCCGACCCCCGCGCCCTTCCCCATGCCGGCTCCCGACCCGTCCCCCACGCCAAGCCCGTCACCTCCAGCCCCCCAGCCCCTGGTGTCCGCCCCCAGCCCCGCCCCCGCACCGTCCCCCGCGCCGCCGGCCTCCAACGTGCCCGACTTTCGCGGCCTGTGGCGCACGCTCAACGGCGAGTCCTACGACTTCCAGCAAGATGGCGCGAACCTGCGTTTCACGGCCGAACTGAATGGCGCGCCCATGGGCCGCGGCCGCGGCCAGTACGCCGACGGCACCCTGCGCCTGATGCTGAACGCCAGCGGCCCGAACGGCAGCCTCACCGTCAATTGCGACATGCAAGCCACCTTGGGCCCCACCCACTGGGCCGGCATGTGCCTGGGACCTAACGGGCCGTTTCCGGCGCAGATGTTCCGTTAGCCGCGGGGACAGCGGCCAGACGGCCAGCCGGGGAAAAATCCGGGGCGGACGGCCGGGGCGGACGGCCGGGGCAGACAAACGGCCCGGCTCAGCGCACCGCGCTCGGCGCCCCCAGGCTGCGCAACACATCGCGCAGGTAATGCGCCCGGTCGGCCGGGGCCGCAATTTCGCGTTCGATGCGCAGTTTGTGGTTGCCCGCCAGCTTGATGTTGCGGTTCTTCTGCACCAGTTCGATGATGCGTTGCGCGTCGATCGGCGCCTTCTCGCTGAAGCTGATGTTCATCAATTTGGGGTGGGCGTCGATCTTGCTGACGCCATACGGACGCGCCAGCACGCGCAGGCGATGCGTATCGAACAGCGTCTGCCCCTGCGCCGGCAATTTGCCGAAGCGGTCGGTGATCTCTTCCAGCAAGGCGTCGATGGCCTCGGGCTTTTCTGCCGTGGCCAGGCGCTTGTACAGATTCAGTCGCACATGCACGTCGCCGCAATAGGCGTCGGGCAGCAGGGCAGGGGCGTGCAGGTTGATTTCGGTCGTGGCATTCAGCGGGTTGATCAGGTCGGGCAATTCGGGCTCGCGGCCCGAACGCAGTGAACGCACCGCCGCCGACAGCATGTCGTTGTAGAGCTGAAATCCCACCTCCATCATGTTGCCGCTCTGGTGTTCGCCCAGCACCTCGCCGGCACCGCGGATCTCCAAGTCGTGCATTGCGAGATAAAACCCGGACCCCAGTTCTTCCATGTCCTGGATCGCCTGCAGCCGCTGCGCCGCCTGCTTGGTCAGACCCTGCACGTCGGGCACCAGCAGGTAGGCATATGCCTGGTGATGGCTGCGGCCGACACGCCCGCGCAACTGGTGCAATTGCGCCAGGCCGAACTTGTCGGCGCGGTTGATGACGATGGTGTTGGCCGTGGGCACGTCGATGCCGGTTTCGATGATGGTGCTGCACAGCAGCAGGTTGAAGCGCTGGGCGACGAAGTCGCGCATCACGTGTTCAAGCTCGCGCTCGGGCATCTGGCCGTGGGCCACGGCGATGCGCGCCTCGGGCAGCAGTTCTTCCAGCTTCAGTTTGCGGTTCTGGATCGTCTCGACCTCGTTGTGCAGGAAGTAGACCTGGCCACCGCGCTTCAATTCGCGCAATACGGCCTCGCGGATGACGCTGCTGCCTTCGTTTCGCACAAAGGTCTTGATCGACAGCCGGCGTTGCGGCGCAGTGGCTATCACCGACAGATCGCGCAGGCCTTCCAGCGCCATGCCCAGCGTGCGCGGGATGGGCGTGGCCGTCAGCGTCAGCACATCGACCTCGGCCCGCAGCGCCTTCATCGCTTCTTTGTGGCGCACGCCGAAGCGGTGTTCCTCGTCGATGATCAAAAGCCCCAGGCGCGCGAACTTGCAATCGCTGCTGAGCAGTTTGTGCGTGCCGACGACGATGTCCACCGTGCCGTCGGCAATGCCCTCCAGCGCCACCTTCACTTCCTTGGCGCTGCGAAAGCGCGACAGCTCGGCCACTTTCACCGGCCACTTGCCGAAGCGGTCCACCAGGGTCTGGTAATGCTGCTCGGCCAGCAAGGTGGTGGGCGCCAGGATGGCCACCTGCTTGCCGCCGTGCACGGCGACAAAGGCCGCGCGCAACGCCACCTCGGTCTTGCCGAAGCCGACGTCGCCGCACACCAGGCGGTCCATCGGCTTGGGGCTGATCATGTCCTGGATCACGGCATGGATGGCGGCACGTTGGTCGGGCGTTTCTTCGAAGCCGAAGCTGGTCGCAAAGGCCTCGTAGTCCTGGGGGCTGAAGCGGTGCGCATAACCCTCCCTCGCGGCGCGGCGGGCGTACAGGTTCAGCAATTCGGCCGCCGTGTCGCGCACCTGTTCGGCGGCCTTGCGCCGGGCCTTGTCCCATTGCCCGCTGCCCAGGCGGTGCAGCGGCGCTTCGTCGGCGCTGACGCCGGTGTAACGGCTGATCAAATGCAATTGCGCCACCGGCACGTACAGCGTGGCCTTGTCGGCGTATTCCAGGTGCAGAAATTCGCTGGCCCCGCCTTCGTCGGGCCCCAGGTCGATGTGCACCAGGCCCTGGTAGCGGCCGATGCCGTGGTTGATGTGCACCACCGGGTCGCCGACCTTGAGCTCGGACAGGTCCTTGATCAGCGCATCGACGTTGCTGACTTGTTCCTGCTTGCGCCGTTTGCGCGCCGTCGGCGCGGTGGCAAACAGCTCGGTCTCGGTGATGAACTGGATGCTGAGCGGCGGCACCGCATCGGGCTCGAACCAGTGAAAGCCCTCGGCCAAGGGCGCGGCCGTGATGGCCACGGGCTCGGGGCTGGTGGCGAAGTCTTCCAGCGAATCGACACTGGGCACGTCGATGCGGTGGTCACGCAGCAACTCCAGCAGGCTTTCGCGCCGGCCTGGGCTCTCGGCCACGATCAGCACGCGGTGCGTGGTGCTGCGCAGCCCGATCAGGTGCTTTTCCAACAGGCCCAGCGGGTCGGTGGCGCCGCGGTCGATGCTGACGTCGGGCAGCGGCCGGGCCCAGGCCGGCGCCGCTTCAGGGGCCTGGTCGCCGGTGGCCGCGCTGCTGCCAACTTTCGTGCGCAGCGACAGCGTGGCATAGGGCTGGGTGCGGGCGTAGAACTCCTCGGCCGGCATGAACAGCGCCTGCGGCGGCAGGATGGGCCTTTCCGGGTCGTGCTGCAAGAAACGGTGGCGGTCGCGCGTGTCGGTCCAGAAATGCGCCAGCGCTTCGTCGACCGGGCCGTGCAGCACCACGGCGGTGCGCGCCGGGTCGTTGCCCAGGTAGTCGAAGATGGTGCCGGGCTGGTCGAAGAACAGCGGCAGGTAGTACTCGATGCCGCCGCCGGCCACGCCGTTGGCAATGTCCTTGTAGATGCGGCTGCGGGTCGGGTCGCCTTCGAGCTGTTCACGCCAGCGCTTGCGAAAGGCCGATCGCGCGGCGTCGTCCAGCGGAAATTCGCGGCCCGGCAGCAGCCGCACCTCGGGCACCGGGTACAGGCTGCGCTGGGTGTCGGGGTCGAAGGTGCGGATGCTGTCGACCTCGTCTCCGAACAGGTCCACGCGGTAGGGCACGGTCGAACCCATCGGGAACAGGTCGATCAGGCCACCGCGCACGGCGTATTCGCCCGGCTGCACCACCTGCGTCACATGCTGGTAGCCGGCCAATGTCAGCTGCGCCTTCAGCGCCGCTTCGTCCAGCTTCGACTTCTGCTTGAACTGGAAGGTGGTGCCGGCCAAAAACGACGGCGGCGAGATGCGCGCCAGTGCCGTGCTGGCCGGCAGCAGCACGACATCGACATCGCGGCTGTGGATGCGCCACAGCGTCGCCAGCCGTTCGCTGATCAGGTCCTGGTGCGGGCTGAAGTTGTCGTAGGGCAGGGTCTCCCAGTCGGGGAACACGGCCACGCGCAGGCCCGGGGCGAAGAAGGGCAGTTCGTCGGCCAGGCGCTGGGTGTCGGCGGGCTCGGCGCTGAACACGGCCAGCACCCGTTGGGCGGCCTGGTGCTGCTCGGCCAGGCGTGCCAGCAGCAGGGCGTCGGCAGAGCCGACGGGGCGCGGCAGCGTGAAGCGCTTGCCGGGTTGGACCAAAGGTAGCTGCATGTAGCCGGTGCCTGGCGTCGCTGCTGCGCGCGTGGCATAAAACCTCGAATTGTAGGGACTGAGGCGGGCGCACGTTCTTCTGCAGGTTCTCATGCGCCGGGCTCTTCGCGCTGCGGCGGACCTGCGTGTATGCACAAGCCTGATTGCATCAGCCGCCGGTTGACCATAAACTTGTACATGTTCATGGCCATGTGGAGTTCTCCCATGAGGTATCCGATGCATCAGCCCAATATCCACGAAGTTCGTGACAACCTGGCCGAGTACCTGGCGGCGGCCGAACGCGGCGAAGAGGTGCTGATCTGTCGCCGCAACCAGCCCGTGGCCCGCCTGGTGGCCTTGCAGATCGCGCCCCGTCGCGCCGCGCGTCCTTTGGGCTTGGCCGCCGATGCGGGCACGCCGTTGCCGGACAGCTTCTTCGAGCCACTGCCGGACGAGCTTGTGCGCGCGCTGGCCGGGCAAGCCGAGGCCGCGGCCTCGGACGCCGAGCCGGGGCTGTGAGTTGAAGCTGCTGCTCGACACCTGCACCTTCTTGTGGGCCGTCCGTGGCGACGCACGCCTGGGGGCCACGGCGGCAGCGCTGTTTGCCGATCCGGCGCACGAAGTGTTTCTGTCAGCGGTGTCGGCCTGGGAGATTGCTGTCAAGCACCAACTGGGCAAATTGCCATTGGCCGACGCGCCTGCGTTGTACGTGCCACGCGAGCGCAGCCGACACGGTATCGAGCCGCTGCCGCTGGCAGAAGGCGCCACGTTGATGCTGGACAAGCTGCCGGCCGTGCACACCGACCCATTCGACCGCTTGCTGGTCTGCCAGGCCATCCACCACGGCATGACGCTGCTGACGCCCGACCCGGCGATTCAGCGCTACCCCGTGTCCGTGGCGTGGTGAGCCCCTTGGCCACGCCACGTCTGTATGCCCTGGTGCCCTGCGCCGGCGTCGGTGCGCGGGCCGGCACCGGGGCACCCAAGCAGTACACGCTGCTGGCGGGGCACGCCGTGGTGGCGCACACGCTGCAGGCCTTGCAGCAGTTCGGGGCTCATCGCGGCGGTGTCCTCGGGCGGGGTGGTCATCGGGTGGTCATCGAGTGAGGAGCAGGCGCGCGGCCAGCGCAAAGTCCGCCGGCCAGGTGAGCTTGAAGTTCTCGGCCTCGCCG
>JBBSCX010000207.1:0-6743 GCA_038249905.1 Burkholderiales bacterium | reverse complement strand
GCCACCCCACCAGGGATGATGCTCAGCCTGCGGCTGCGCAGTTGGTAGCCGTCGCCGATGCGCCACACGCTCAAGTCGAGCAGATCATTGTCGGGATGACCGGTGAACACATCCGTCAGGCGCATGCGGATGTGGTCGGTCTCGATCGACTGCGTCAGGTCCCAGACGGTCTGCACGCCGAAGTTGTTGCCCTTCCACAGGCCCCGGTTCTGCAGGTTGGCGCCCGCTGTGTACTGCGTGGCGGTGAACAGGATGTAGTTCAGCGAGCGCCCCGTCACAACGCCACCGAAAGTGGAGTCGGCCATGTCGTCCCAAGCGAAGCGCAGCTTGCCGCCCGACTCCGCCCCGGCTGCCGGCGGTACACCGGTACGCGTCGCGGCGAAGTAGTTGGTCGTCGCAGGCGTGGAGGTAATGCCCGACCCCAGGTCGGTGTAGGTGCCACCGTTCAGCGGGTTGCCGTTGTCGAACGCGTCGACGAAGGCCATTGACACTGCGGGGTTGCTCCACTGCAAGCGCAACTCGTCAATGGAAAAGGGCGTGTACGCGGTGGCATGGGTGGTGGCCAGAAGAGCGCAGCCAAAGCCCAACCCTTGAATCATGCGTGTCGAACGAGGATGCATGGAATTTTCCGGTTGGTGAAGAGATCACGATATCAGCGGTCAGGCGGCTTCAGCGTCGCGCATTGAGCCTTCTACCCCCTTGAGATTAGGGAGGGCCTGCCGCAACGGTCTGGGTGCAACCAGCCGTAAGCGCCTGTGCGCCCGCAGCCGTATGGAGGCCGATCAGCCACCCTGGCCGGCGACACGCCGCTTGACAAAGCCGGCCTTCAGCGCGCCGGCCCGCCTTTTCCGGGCCGCTTGGGCCTCGCACGTGTCAGCAGCCTTTCTGGCATTGGCACCGCCAGCTTCCTTCTCGCATTTGGTGATGAAGCTCGTCCTGGCGCAACTGCGCGCGCTTGCCAACTGTCGACAACTCCACAGGGCGCCTGATGGCCGGCACGCGCAGCTCATGTTGAGACCCGGGCGAGTAAGCCACGGCCCGGGCTGTCGCGAATACCCGCTCCTGGTCGAGTGCCCGTGCCGCCAGCTGAAATTGGCGAACGGCGTTCTGCTCCGAGCCCATTCGTTGTCATTCGGTGCGGTTGAGCAGAAACCAATTCGCGTGGACTCCGCGCAGCAATCACCTGTCACTGCCTCGCCGCGGAATGCACGCGGACGCCCGAGCCGCAGGCCGCCACCCTCACCCACCCGCCATCAAGACCCGCAACAGCGGCAGTGTGTCGGCCTCGTGCAGCGGTTTGTCCGGACGCAGCCGCAGCATGCGCGGGAAACGCACGGCAATGCCGCTCTTGTGCCGCGGGCTGGCGTTGATGCCCTCGAAACCGATCTCGAACACCAGCGTCGGCCGCACGCTGCGCACCGGGCCGAACTTTTCCAGCGTGGTCGCACGCACGACGCGGTCCACGGCCTGGAACTCGGCGTCGCTCAGGCCCGAATAAGCCTTCGCAAAGGGCACCAGTTGCAGGGCCTGGGGGTCGTCGCGCGGGGCGGGCTGGCGCGCGACGATGGCCTCGACGACGGCCTGGGCTTCGGCCGCGTCGCGGGGGGCGCGGTTCCAGACCGCGAAGCTGTAGTCGGTGTAGACGCTGGCGCGGCGGCCGTGCCCGGCCTGGGCATAGACCAGCACCGCATCGACCGACAGCGGGTCGATCTTCCACTTCCACCAGGTGCCGCCGGCCTTGGTGCGGCCGCTGCCGTAGCGCGCACTGCGCTGCTTCAGCATCAGGCCCTCGACACCGCGCTCTCGCGCCGCGGCACGCTGGGTGGCCAGCGCCGGCCAGTCGGCGGCGGTCAGCAGTGGTGACAGATTCAGCGACTGGTGTTGCGACTGGTGTTGCGAAATACGCAGCGCCACGCCCTGCAGCAGCGACTCCAGGTGCGCACGGCGCTGACTTTGCGGCTCGTCGCGACGGTCGCTGCCTTCGCTTTCCAGCAGGTCGTAGGCGACGAAGACCACCGGCACCTCGGCCAGCAGCTTCTTGGTCAATGTCTTGCGCGCGATGCGCTGCTGCAGGCGGTTGAAGGACGCAGGCCGGGGCTCACCCGCCGGCCAGACCAGCAGTTCACCGTCCAGCACCGTGCCGTCCGGCAGGGCCTGGGCGGCGGCGGCGACCTCGGGGTAGCGGTCGGTGACGAGTTCCTCGCCGCGCGACCAGATCCACACCTGTCCCGCACGCCGCACCAGCTGCGCGCGGATGCCGTCGTACTTCCACTCCACCTGCCAATCCGCGACCGGGCCGAGGCGGTTTTCGAAGTGCTCGACGCTGTCCTGCAGCGCATGCGCCAGAAAAAAGGGATAGGGCTCGCCCGCCTCCAATCGCGCCCCGGTGGCCGGTGCCAGCAGGGCGGCAAAGCGATCCGGCCCGGGCGTGCTGCGGCCATCCAGCCAACCCATCATGCGCTGGGCCACCAGCTTGGCGTCCAGGCCGGCATGCTCGGCCAGCGCACGCTGCACCAGCAGTTTGCTGACGCCGACGCGAAAACCGCCGCCGATCAGCTTGATGAACAGGAAGCGGCCGGTCGTGTCCAGGTCCGCCCAGGCAGCGCGCAGCCTTTCGGCCTGCTCGGCCGGTGGCAGTCCGCGCAGCGGCAGCAGGCGCTGCTCGACCCAGTCCGTCAGCGATGCCTCGTCGCCAGCGCGGCCCGGCGGCAGCACATGCGCGATGGTTTCGGCCAGGTCGCCCACAGCCTGGTAGCAGGCCTCGAACAGCCAGTCGTCGATGCCGGCGGCAGCGCAGGCGGTCTGTCGCAGCAGGGCTGTGGGCACCACCTGGCGCGGCTTGCCGCCGGCCAGGAACCAGGTGGCCCAGGCGGCATCGGCCGACGGCGCGACGGCGTAATAGTCGCGCAGCGCCGCCAGCTTGTCGTTGGTGGCGGTGCTGGCATCCAGGCGTCGGTAGAGGGCGGCAAAGCGGCGCACGGCACGGATGATGGCCTGCATGATCACCGCAGTCGCCGGCGGGGTTCGATTTCTGCACCGCTGCCGAAACAGAAATTTACTCAGGCCATCCCTAGACTCGGGGGTGTGTGTACAGGCCGCCAGCGGCCATGCTTACCTTGCACTGCAGCAATCCGGCCTCTTCAAGTCCGAAATCGAGTCCATGACCCTGCCCCGTCCCATCGCCTGCCTGGCTGTCGGCATGCTGGTCTGCATGCACAGCGGCGGCGCGCCCATGACCGAGATGTCGACTGCACTGCGCACGCCGCGGCTGCAGATGGCGCCGGACGCGGCGCTGACGGTGGCCGTGCAGGGGCCCAGTTTCTCGGCCCTGGCGGCCACGGGCGGCAGGCGCACAGACCGGACGGTGGGCCCGCTGCCGGGTGTGCCGACTCAGGCCGGGCGCCGAAGTGCCACCGACTCCGATGTGCAGCCCGGCCCGCCCGAGGACACGCCCTGGGGGTGGGCGCTGTTGGCCGCCGCGGCCGCGGCCGCGATGCTGGCGCGCCGCCGTGGGCTGGACTGAACGCGGCGCCTGTCAGGCGTCGGCGGCAAGGGCCGGCAGCGGCACCACGGTCACCGGCACCTTGCTGTGCGCCAGCACCCCCAGCACGACCGAGCCGAGGCCTATCCCCGGGCGCGTGCCCATCCCCCGTGCGCCCAGCACGATGCCGGCCGCGCCGTAGCGTTCGGCCATCTCCACCAACACATGCTCGGGCGCGCCACCGGCCACTTCACTTTCGTAGTCGCAGCCGCGGGCCTCGGCCAGCGCCTCGGCCGCGGCCAGCATGTCGGCGCCTGCGGCGACACGCAAGGCGTCTATGCCTTCCACGTCGTGCACTGCCACCACCTCATACAGCGAAGCCGGTTCCTGCACATTGCCCAGCACCAGGCTGGCGCGCATGCCGCCGTGCAGCAGTCCCAGCACATGGTGCAGCGCCTGCAGCGAGGCTGCCGAACCGTCGATGGCGACGAGGATCTTCATGGGCACTCCCGTGCGGGTAGAGCCCTTGCGGGCAAGGCGCCTAGCGTAAGCCCACAGCGCGGAGGGCAAGGCATGATCGGCGCTCAAGGCCCCAACTCATGAGCATCCGCCACCTCGACAGCCTGTTCCACCCGCGCTCGGTCGCCGTGTTCGGGGCTTCCGATCGCCCCGGCAGCGTTGGCGCCACGGTCTGGCGCAACCTGTGCGAGGGCGGCTTCCCCGGCGCGCTGTACGCCGTCAACCCGCGGCACGAGCAGGTGGGCGGCCACCGCGCATGGCGCGACGTGGCCGCGCTGCCCGAGGCGCCCGAACTGGCTGTGATCTGCACCCCGCCGGCGTCGGTGCCCGGCCTGGTGGAGTCGCTGGGCGCACGCGGCACGCGCGCCGCCATCGTGCTGACGGCCGGGCTGAGCGACAAACAGCGCCAGACCATGCTCGACGCCGCGCGCCGGCACCTGCTGCGCATCCTGGGTCCCAACTGCCTGGGCCTGCTGGCGCCGCACCGCGGTCTGAACGCCAGCTTCGCGCATGTCGCAGCAGCGCCCGGGCCGTTGGCCTTCGTCTCGCAAAGCGGGGCCCTGGTGACGGCGATGCTGGACTGGGCGCGCGGGCGCGGCATCGGCTTCTCGCAGTTCGTGTCGCTGGGCGAACACGCCGACATCGATTTCGGCGACCTGCTGGACTGGCTGGCCAATGACACCGCCACGCGCGCCATCCTGCTGTACATCGAGAGCGTGGAGGCGCCGCGCAAGTTCATGTCCGCCGCACGCGCGGCGGCGCGCAACAAGCCGGTCATCGTTGTCAAGGCCGGGCGCAGCACGGCGGGGCAGCAGGCCGCGGCGTCGCACACCGGCGCGCTGGCGGGCAGCGACATCGTCTTCGACGCTGCCATCCGCCGCGCCGGCATGCTGCGCGTGGACACCCTGCAGCAGCTGTTCACGGCTGCGGAGACGCTGGCGCACTTCCGCGACCCCGCGCTCGGCGGGCCGCGCAGCGACGACCGCACCCTGCTCGACCGGCTGACGCTGGTGACCAATGGCGGCGGTACCGGCGTGATGGCGGCCGATGCCGCGGCGGCCGCGGACGTGGCGCTGGCCGCCCTGCCACCGGCCGTGGCCAAGGCGCTGGACGCGGCCCTGCCGCCGAACTGGTCGCACGCCAACCCGGTGGACCTGATCGGTGACGCGCCGGTGGCGCGCTACGAGGCCGCGCTGCGCGCCCTGCTGGCCGACCCCGCCACCGGCACGCTGCTTTTCATGCATGCGCCCACCGCCATCGTCCCCAGCGCCGACATCGCGCGGGCCCTGGTGCCCGTGCTGCAGGCCGTGCCCGGCAGCCGCCAGCGCCTGCTGGGTTGCTGGCTGGGCGACGCGGCGGTGCGCGAGGCGCGCCAGATCTTCCAGACCGCCGGCATCCCCTGCTACGACACGCCGGAAGAGGCCGTCAGCGCCTTCGCCATGCTGCTGGAATACCGGTGCAACCAAGCGCAGCTGATGCAGGCCCCGCCGGTTGGCACCGGCATGTGCGCGATGGACCTGGGCACGGTGCGCCGCATCGTCAACGCCGCGCTGGCCGAGGGCCGCGAATGGCTGAGCGAGCCCGAGGCCAAGGACATGCTGGCGGCTTGTGGCGTCCCGGTGGTGGCCACACGCAGCGTGGCGCCGACGGCCGAGGCAGCGGTGCACGCCGCCGATGGGCTGCGCTACCCGGTGGCGCTGAAGATCGTCTCGCCGCAGATCACGCACAAGACCGATGTCGGTGGGGTGGTGCTGGGTCTGTCGGATGCGGCGGCCGTGCACGCCGCGGCCGTGGCCATGCTGGCGCGGGTGGCAACCGCTCGGCCCGACGCCAAGCTGACGGGCTTCAGCGTGCAGCAGATGGTGCGCAGGCCGCGTGCACAGGAGCTCATCGTCGGCAGCCATGTCGACCCGCTGTTCGGCCCCGTGATCCTGTTCGGCCAGGGCGGCACGGCAGTGGAGGTGCTGGCCGACCGGGCCGTGGCGCTGCCGCCGCTGAACCGCCCGCTGGCGCGCGCACTGATCGACCGCACGCGCGTGGCGCGGCTGCTGGCCGGCTGGCGCGACGTGCCCCCGGCCGACACCGAAGCGGTGGTCGGGGTGCTGTGCGGCATCTCGCAGCTGCTGGCCGAGGTGCCGCAGATTGCCGGCCTGGACATCAACCCGCTGCTGGCCGATGCCGACGGCGTGATTGCGCTGGACGCGCGGGTGCAGCTCAGCGCCGCGGCGCCCGGCGGTGCCGCCCGCTTCGCCATTCGCCCTTATCCGCAGGCGCTGGTGCAAACCGAGCCCTGGCTGGGCCGCAGGCTGACGCTGCGCCCCATCCGCCCCGAGGACGAGGCCCAGCACCTGGTCTTTCTGGAAAAGCTGGACCCGATCGACATCCGCATGCGAGTGTTCTACAGCCGCCAGAGCATTGAACGCAGCGAGCTGGCGCGGCTGACGCAGATCGACTACGAACGCGAGATGGCCTTCATCGCCACGGCGCCACTGCAAGGCGGGGACGGCCCGGACGCGCTGGGCAGACCGCGGGAGGAGACGCTCGGCAGACCGCGGGAGGAGACGCTCGGCAGACCGCAGGAGGAGACGCTCGGCAGACCGCAGGAGGAGACGCTCGGCGTCGTGCGCGCCACCACCGATCCCGACAACATCGGGGCCGAGTTCGGCATCATCGTGCGCTCGGACATCAAGGGCGGTGGCCTGGGCCGGCGCCTGATGGAAAAGCTGATCGCCTACCAGCGCGG